>JBGTCM010000301.1:0-3514 GCA_041748795.1 Pyrinomonadaceae bacterium | reverse complement strand
ACCATACGAAGCAGCGTTGATCGACGGGTCGAACGCCTGGCAAACGTTTCGACATGTAACGCTGCCCCTGCTGAAGCCCGCTATCCTCGTGGCGCTTCTCCTAAGGACGATGGATCTGCTTCGCGTATTCGATCAGGTTTTTAAACTTACAGAAGGCGGACCAGGATTCGCGACGGAAACGCTCAGCCTTTACATCTATCGCACAGCGTTTCGGTTTTCTGATTTCGGATATGCGGCTGCAATGTCGTTTGTGCTGTTGTTGATTACTAACATCATCAGCGCTTTCTACATCAGCATCCTGCAGGCAAAGGAGTCGGGTTAGATAATGCTCCGATAAGTCCCGCTCGAGCATCGCGGAGCGATCTCATTAACACCGCGGCTTCAGCCCGGTGTTCAAGGGCCGGAATAGACAAGGAACCGTTTTAACGGTAACAATATAGTTGACGCACCTAGCAAATGCGGTAACAATATGGTTGCCCTTAAACGGAGGGCGAAATGTTAGCAGAAAAGGGTTACGACCCTGTAAGGCATTTATCGAATGCCGTATTCCCTTTTGACCAAAAACAACGTGTGATGGTGATGGTAATGGACTACACCGGATACTTCGACGAAAGCGAAAACACGTTTGACAAGGCCCGGCCTAATATGCCCCGCGTGTACACCATCGCGGGTTGCGTTGGGCTAGACAGGCAGTGGGTTAAGTTTCAAAAGAAGTGGAAAGCGATCCTCGATAAAGACGTACTGCCACGGTGGCGTGAGGTTCATGAGGACAAGCCGATATTTTTCCATATGACGGATTTCGACAACCCGCACAGCAAAATCTACGGTAACTGGCCTCAGCAAAAGAAGGTGAAGTTTCTCAAACAGCTTCACAGCATTATGGCTAGATACAGTCTGCGCAGATTTGCCTCATGTATGAGCATTGCCGACTATCAGGCGCTTACAGTTGAGGAACAATTCGTATTAGGCAATCCGCATAATTTCAATGCTATTAACTGCTTTAAGTTGATTCGGACTTGGGCAGACCAAAACAAAATGTATGAGCGATTTGCTTATGTCTTTGAGTCCGGCGCAGGTATTCACGAAAAAGAACTTAGACGAGTGACAAACGAGATGACCGAGGCAGAGCGCGATGCCTATAGAGTCAGGGGGTTGTCATTTTACGACAAGCGCGACTTTTCGCCGCTTGCAGCAGCAGACATTCTCGCGTTTGAAACTCGAAAGGAAATGTGTCGGCAATTGGATTTGAATACAACGCGAAAAATCAGGCAGTCAATAGTGAATTTACATGTTCCGTCTATTGACGAGTGGGCTTACATCGGCGGAGAGCATTTTCAGCAGATTCTTGCCAACCCGCAGATGCAGCAAGCACTTTCCCAACCGAACTATAAGGCGGCGGCGATGGAAGCCAAACGGAAGGGACTACTTGATTAAACCAGCAAGCAAACGTCTTGACACACCGGGACTCTACTGCCCGATCATTGGAGCATGGGAAACAATGATCGGTAAATCACAGAGCGTTTCTATCGTGTCCCGATTTTCATATCCGCAAACGCCTGACGAAGAAAGACAGCATGGCGGTCATGAAAGGCAATCTGAACTGATCGACCGTCCCGCGTCTGAACCTGGAAGTTTAGCGAGCCGTCACTTATGACTTCTATTTCCATGCTTTCTACTAAAATGACTTCTGGAAAACTCGGCAAACTCTTTCGGCGTGTCTGAGACGGCGCTGGTATTAGACCGTGCGACTACAACGGACTCGACCAATTGCTGCTCAAGTCTTATCGCATCGTTGACTGACAGGGTAACGGTATGATCGCCGCTATCTCCGGTGAAGGATATCTGGACTTCTTCACCATCATTTCTGACTTTGATTTCTTGTGTGGTATCCATGAGCGGAGAGCTAGGACTTCGCCTGCTTCTTTTTGTGTTTCTTGCGTTCATCATTGGCGAGTTTTTTATCCAGCTCTTTCTTAGGGACAGCCACCAATGCTTTAGCCAGCCTCTCGAATCTCTCGAAAGACTGGCTCGTTTTGGAGTCAATCGTGTCGGTTGCTTTCATGCTTCAACCTTTCTTCTTTTTCTTCCCGCGCCGTGGCGGTCGTTGCAGTGGATTCAGTTTAGTGGCTCGTTTCATACCCCCTTGGATTTTTGCCAGTCAGATCATCGAAGGTCAGACGCTTGCCAACGATAGCCATTGCGGCCAACAGAAACCTAGAAGCATCGGTGCCCTTGCGGGTATTGAAGCGAAACGATTGTTCGTCAAGATAACGAAACAGGTGGAACGCTTCAACCGAAACATAGGTGCCGCCGATGGTGCGCTTCAAGAGCGACCAAAAGTTTTCGATACCGTTAGTGTGGACGTTGCCGCGAACGTAAGTTTCAGCGTGATTGATCACGTTGTGAATGTAAGTTTCGCCAAGCTGATTGTAAGAGCGAAGCGCATCGGTGTGGACGCTAGAACCGGCCTCAACGTGCTTGTGGACTTCTGCCTGAAGGTGGCCGCGTTTAGTCCCGCCAACAACCATAGTTCGGACTTCGCCGTGACGCTCAAGCAATCCCATCACGGCAACCTTGCCGATGTTCTGGTTGCGTCCAGTGTAGGGAGTCGCATATTGGGCGACCCGCTTAGCCAGCCTCGTGCGGTGCATGTTGCGAGCCTTGCCGCCGATGTAAGTTTCGTCAACTTCAACTTCGCCAGCGAGCTTCTTGAATGTTCCGCACTGCATGGCCTTGCGGATGCGGTGATTCATAAACCACGCAGACTTTTGAGTAATGCCAAGATGCTTCGCCAGTTCATAGGAACTGATTCCGTTCTTCATGTTGACGATCATCCAAAGGGCAGGAAACCACTTGTCGAGGCCAATAGGCGAATCCTCGAATATGGTGCCAACCTTCGCTCGAAACTGCTTCTTACAGCCCTTGCACTTCCAAAGCTGGCGGGTAGAGATAAAGCTGTGCTCCGTCGATTCGCAATGCGGGCAAGTGATGCCGTCAGGCCAGCGAATCTGAACCATGAAGGCCAGCGCGTTCTCAGGGATGGCGAAATACTTGATAGCTTCAAGAAGTGTTTTGGGGAATTCCTTTGCGTTCATAGTGAGGGAATCTTAGCACGAAAACGCGGGTGCGTCAACTATATTATTACCGTTTTAACGGTTTCCTTTGAGGGATAATGAGAAACCGTTAGAAACGGTTCTAAGGACTTTTCCGATGATCTTAAACACCGGGCTGAAGCCACGGTGCGAATGAGATCGCTCCGCGTCGTTCACACAGTGGCGGGGTCAGTTGGTTCCCCATTGTGTGATTGTTAGTTTACTTGTTTGAAGATGAAACGACTTTCTAAATACATATTGCTCTTCACTGCGCTTCTGTTAACCCTTACGCCCGTTTACTGGATGCTGACCATCTCGCTTAAACGTGAGGTGGATCAATTTGCCGTACCACCGCGTTGGTTTTCCTTCTCGCCGACACTGGAACATTATTCAGATGCTTTCATTAACCGCTCGTTTGGTCA
>JBGTCM010000300.1:0-3979 GCA_041748795.1 Pyrinomonadaceae bacterium | reverse complement strand
ATCGGCTCGCGCTTACTGGTAACCAAACCAACTGTGAAATTCCACTTGCGCAACGTCTTCGTCAAGTTTGGAGTGAAGCGACGAACGGAATTGATATCGCGACTGTTGATGTAGTTTTGCCACCCCAGCGCGGCTGCCGCGCCGGGGACCCCGGTTGAAAAATTAACGCTGCCTCGCGTCAGAGGCTTCCCTTCGGGGTACCGTGTGCTTCGTCTCATTTGCGAGCGAAACATACCGGGGCGGAAGTGTGCTTATGGCAACGACAAAAAAGACAACCACCACCAAAGACAAGAAGAAGAAGAAAACAAAGAAGAAGAAGACTGCCCTCGTAGTCTGCCAGGACCGGAAGGAGTTTTGGACGACCCAAACTCAATTTTGGCAATGGGTGAGGGAAGGCGTCGTCACCAAAACCGGCGATCGCCCTTTGACGGGCACATTCAACCGGGAACACGAGGAGCTCTTGGTGCTTCTGAGTAACACTGTATTAAACCTGGCCCATCCCAATCACATGCGCGAAGCATTACTGTCCCGCCGGGTGGGCCTGGGAAGGAAGTAGGCGTTCTATGAAAATCTTCAGATCCGAACCGCAACCTCTCTGTGCCCCCTCAGTGCCCTCTGCGTCTCTGTGGTTAACTGTTTTGCGAGCTAGATTCACCACGGAGACACAGAGAACACAAAGATCACACAGAGCTATAACTCTGGCGTCAATCGTCCTTGCATGCGCCGTTTCCGCTGCCGGCCAACAAGCCGTCGAAACCGTTTCCAGCAACAAAACCGTTTCGCCGAGAACGGCAACAGCGGCGCCGTCCGCAGACGATCGTTATCGCATCGGCCCGGGCGACGTTCTCGACATACGCATCCTGAATCGCCCCAACCTCTCGCGTGACGCTGTTCGAGTCGAAGGTAATGGCATGATTCGTATGCCCTTAATCGAAACGGAAATCATGGCTGCGTGCAAGACTGAAGGCGAGTTGGCAAAAGAGATCGCCACCGGATACCTGAAGTTTTATCGCAAGCCGCAGGTGGACGTGTTCATCAAGGAGTATCGTTCGGTCACGGTAGCGGTGCTTGGAGAGGTGAATGACCAGGGCCGGTTTCAATTGCAGCGGCGCATACGATTGCTCGAGCTGCTCACGTACGCGAAGGGGGCCTCAGCACACGCGGGACAAACTATTAACGTGGTCCACGCGCCTCCGGTGATCGAATGTAACCAGGATGCCTCCGCACCCGACGACCTCGCGTTCTCTAGTTACAAGCTTAGCGACACGCTCGCCGGCAAGCCGGAGGCGAACCCTTATCTGAAAGCCGGCGACATCGTGACGCTGCCCGAGGCCGAGCAAGCCTATGTGGTGGGAAATGTTCTTTCGCCTCGTGCCATTCCGTTAGACGCGCCCATGACTCTCACGCACGCTATTGCAATGGCAGGGGGCGTAGCCAAGGACAGTAAGAAAGACAAGATTCGCATTGTCAGGCAGGAGCCGGGGAGCAAGACCAGGAAAGAGATCATGGTAGATCTCAACGCAATTGAGAAGAAACGCGCAGAAGACCTAACGCTTCTGCCTAACGACGTCGTGCACGTTCAAGTTAACGAAGCGAAGAGTCTGTTGCGCAGCATCATTGGCGGCGGCGCACAATCCGTGACTCAGCTGCCTATGCGAGTGATTCCTTAAGAATGACGGAAGACGGGAGACGGGAGACGGGAGACCGCCGGTCTGCTGAAAAACACTTTGGAGTGCGGCGGCCTGACGCCGCTGTTGGTTGGCATTCCCAAACAAACGAATCCGAAAGCGGCGTCAACCCGCCGCAGTCCAAACCAGCAGTCCTTTTTCGGCGGTCGTCCGTCGTCCGTCGTCGGTCCTAAAGCCATGAAAAAAGATATAGTCAAAAAAGAGCCTCAACCCACTCGGGTGAAAAAACCCGTCGAGAAGCCGCCAGAGTTCACAGCGTTGGAACAACCCATCGACTATGGCCGCAATCCTCAGACGTACAACTACGGCGTCGACCCCAACGCCGAAACGGAAGTGCATCTGCTTGATTACTGGCGGGCGGTGCGCAAGCGTCTGTGGCTCGTGATCAGCCTGGTTGTGCTCATCACAATGTTGTCCGTCATTTATGTGGCGCGCAAGCCGGACATCTACCAGGCGAGCGCGCGCGTGCAAGTCAATCTTGAAAACAATGCCGATCTCGTCGGCAGCAAGGCGCCATACGTCTTCGGCCCCACAAACGATCCGGTTTACTTCAACACCCAACTGCAAATACTTGTGAGCCCCGGCCTAATGCGCCGCGTCGTCAAAACTCTGGACCTCGAGCACAACCCCAACTTCTTTAGAGGCGACCCGACACGAAAGAAGTCTACCTGGCAAACTATCAAGCGCATGGCCGGCTTCGGTGGAAATGACCAACCGGTTCCCAACACGCCCTCCAAAGATGAATTGGCCTTGAACACCACCGTCGCCGCCGCCACCAATCACGAGAACCTCGCCGAGGCGAAACGGCTCGCTCCTTACGTAGGTGCGATTCTCGGAGGATTAAGAGTTGATCCGGTAAAGGAAACACGCGGTCTTTACAAGGAGACGCGGCTGATTGATATCTCGTATACGCACACTGATCCCGAGGTCGCGTCAAAAGTTGTCAACGCAATCGCGGACACGTACGTCTACAACAACCTGGAAAAGAAGGGTCAAACAAACGCCACGACCGGCGACTTTCTTTTAACGCGCATCGCTGAGCTTCAACAACAAATTCGCGGGGCCGAGGAGCGCCTGGTCAACTACGCGAAGAACAACCAAATCATTTCGCTTGATGCCAACCAAAATACAGTCGTCGAACGGCTTGCCGCTCTAAATACGCAACTGGTTAATGCCGAGAAAGATCGAATTGATGCGGAGAGTAAATACACCAGCGCCAAAGGCGTTGGGCGTGCAGATGCGCTCGTGGACGCTGACGAGAAGCGTCTGGGAGATCTGGAGTCGAAGCTCGCAGACTTGCAACAAAAGCGAACCCAGTTGTTGGTTGACGCTACCGAAGAAGCGCCCGAGGTAAAGGAGCTCGATCCTCAGATTACTGAGTTGCAGTCTCAGCTCAAAGACCTCCGTGGTCGCAAGAGCTCTACGCTCCTGACAAATCTTGAGACTCGCTATCGCGAGACCCTCGGGAGAGAGCAGGCTCTGCGCAGATCGTTTGATCAGCAGCGTGGCCAAACGCTCCAGCAAAACGAGGCAGCCATAAACTACCGCATCATTCAACAGGAGATCGCGACTAACAAGACTTTGCTCGAAAGTCTCCTGCAGCGCTCCAAAGAGAACGATGTGATCATGGCAAGCAAGCCAAACAACGTCTCCATTATCGATTACGCCCTGGCGCCCGACGGTCCCATTGGTCCAAATCGCACGCGCACGGTTTTCATGGCAATGTTTCTTTCACTTGCTATGGGTGTCGGCCTGGCGTTGCTGCTTGAATACCTTGATGATTCGGTCCATTCAACCGAAGACGTTGAGCGGTTGCTGCATCTCCCAGCTCTCGCAGTAATTCCCGCTATGGGCGCAAGTAGCAAGCTTCGCTTGCTGGGCCCGCCGGGCGCTTTGCAAAAACGTAATGGACACGCAGACAGTCCGGAATTGCTGATCAATATTGACGGGCAGTCGCCTCTGGCCGAGTCTTACAGGCATCTGCGCACCTCGGTACTTCTGTCATCGGCCGGACGCGCGCCGAGATCTTTGCTGGTAACCTCCAGCCTCCCGAGTGAAGGGAAGACCACGACTGCGGTGAATACTGCCATCAGCCTGGCCCAGACCGGCGCCGAGGTCGTGATCATCGATGCTGACATGCGCCGGCCGCGGCTTCGTTCGATCTTCGGACTATCGGAGCGTCCGGGCCTGAGCTCGATTCTGTCGAGCGAAATCTCTGACGCCAACATGCTGGCGTTGTTGACGAAAGACGAGCTCACAGGCTTGAGCGTCTTAACGTCTGGTCCCATACC
>JBGTCM010000299.1:0-1780 GCA_041748795.1 Pyrinomonadaceae bacterium | reverse complement strand
ATTGGCGACGTTAATTTCCTCGTCCCGGTCGTGCCCTCAAAGATTGTCTGCGTCGGACGCAACTACCGCGAGCATGCGGCAGAACTGGGAAACAAGATGCCCGACGAGCCACTGCTGTTTCTTAAAGCGCCCTCTGCGCTCATCGCAAACGGCGAAGCGATTGAGTTACCGGCGCAATCGAACCAGGTTGAACATGAAGGCGAGTTGGGAGTTGTGATTAGTCGTCGCGCAAGAAATTTGTCTGAAGATGACGATCCGTTGAGCTACGTGCTTGGCTATACGTGCGTCAACGATGTGACTGCGCGCGACCTGCAAAGGAAGGATGTGCAGTTTACGCGCGGAAAGTCGTTCGACACATTCTGTCCAGTCGGCCCTTCAGTAGTTACGGGGTTAGACCCGCTCAATTTGGCACTTACGACCCGCGTAAATGGGATCGTCAAGCAAAAAGGGCAGACTTCGGATATGGCGTTTTCAGTCCCCTTCCTGATCCGCTATATCTCCAATATCATGACTCTCCTTCCGGGAGACTTAATTGCGACAGGCACACCGGCTGGAGTTTCTGCAATGAAGGACGGCGATGTTGTGGAAGTTGAAATAGATGAAATCGGAATACTACGAAACACGGTGAAGTCTTGAGCGTGGTTTTGACGCGAAAACGATCGTGGATCGTGTCTCTTCGTCGCAGCATCCTGGCGCTGTGTTTCCATGATGGATTTTTGGCGTTTGCATATAATCGGAGGTTCTTATGAAATTTTTTCTTGATACCGCAAACCTTGATGAGATACGAGACGCAGCAGCTTTTGGAATTGCCGACGGCGTAACCACCAATCCTACGTTAATCTCCAAGGAGGGTGATGTAGATTTCAAGAAACACATCGCCGCCATTTGCGAAATTGTAAGTGGGCCTGTTTCGGCGGAATGCACCAGCGAAGACGCTGAGGGCATGCTGCGCGAGGGCCGAGAGTATGCGCAGATTGCGCCAAACGTGGTTATCAAATGTCCGTTAACGCGAGCGGGATTGAAGGCGACGTATCAGCTGTCGAGCGAGGGCATCAAGGTCAACGTTACGCTCTGCTTCTCAGCGGCCCAGGCAATTCTGGCGGCAAAGGCCGGGGCTTCATTCATCAGTCCATTCCTTGGGCGACTCGACGACGTCGGTGAAAACGGTCTGGACCTATTGAGCGACATTGTCGAGATTTACCGTAACTACTCGTGGCCCACTGAGGTTCTGGCAGCAAGCATTCGTCATCCTATTCACGCGATTGAAGCGGCGCGCATGGGAGCAGACATCGCTACCATGCCGTTCAAAGTAATCGACCAGATGTTTAATCATCCTTTGACTGACAAAGGTCAGGCTCAGTTCCTGGCGGATTGGAAAAAGAGCGGGAGAAAGTAAACTGGCGCAATTTTGGGCGTCGTGTCCTCCTTTGTAGGGGCGTCCCTCCGTGGGCGCCCCCCCGCTGCGCGAAAGGACGGGGTTCCCACGGAGGGACACCCCCTACAAGTTCGCCCGATCGTTTCTCTATCGTTTAGATAGGGCACTTGTGCCCACGTACCGGCGGACAAGTCCGCGTTCTAAACGGCCACGGTTAGGTATTTTGGTTGAAGGAGTTGACTGTCGCTGAACAGACGATCATCATCAGGGCGTGCAAGCACGACGGCCGTGAACACCGGCGTTGGTCGGCGCAGTTATTGAAACAGGAAGGCTCGCTCCTGGTCCTGGACGCTTATTTTCCAGAGGCGATATCCCATGACTTGCTTGGAACCATCGCCGTCGGTA
>JBGTCM010000298.1:0-3109 GCA_041748795.1 Pyrinomonadaceae bacterium | reverse complement strand
CCGATAGCCGCCGCGAATCCTACGAGTCCTGAAAACATCAGCACCTGCCACAAGCTCTTCGAAGGCTTCCCACACCAGACACAAAAGAGCACCGTGACTCCCGTCGCGCAGATCGCACCGCCAAATCCCGCGCGATCATGTGCGATCAAAGGCACCAACCGATCGCTGATCGCATGCAACTGTGCCGGCTGCAACGACATAAAACTCAAGTCCTGCGGAACAAACACTGTTGTCATTCCCACTATCATCACCGTCAAACCACCGGCAATCATGCCCGCCGCTGTCGCGAGCAGAAGCGCCCGGCCTAATCCATACATCGAGAGCCAGGGCACTTTTACGCCTGGCTGAAGAAGCGACTTCACACCTTTCGGTGGCTTTAATGATGCGTAAGTCTTGAACAAGCCGACGAGGAACAACGGCAGGAGCACGAGCGTACCGGCGCCATGCCACGTGTCGAGATAGCCATAACCGAGATACGCCAGAAAGCTACTAAAACCAACTGCGCCGCTGACAATGAACAGCCACCACGCCCATGCCTGTCCTTGCCTCAAAGGAAACTCCGCCAGCCACATGTAGAGTGATCCGATCGCGATGAGTGCGCCACCGAAAGCGACGCGATCGTGAAACATAAAATAGACCACGCGACAGTCGCTGATGAGACACAGTTCTTCCGCAGTGATTCCGAGAAACTGCACGTCGTGAGGCAAAAACTGTCTGCTTGCGGAAAGAAAAAACGCGAAGCAGCCAAAGACAATCAGGCTCAAGCCGGCAAGGACGAGCAGAGAACGACCGTCGCCGACCAAAGCTTCCAAGAGCCCTCTATTGTCGTAAGGCTGCTGAGATGGCTGTAGATTCAACGCCGCAAAGTTTACAGCCTATTGCGCCACCTTGCACAAAGATCCGCTGCCGCTTCCGGCCATGCGGGAAAGTTAAAGGTGAACCCACTTTCCAACAGCCTGCCTGGAACGACACGCCGGCTCTTCAGTGCCAGCTCACTTTCGCTGCGCAACATGAAGGCGCCGAGTTCCAACATCCACTCGCTTGCAGGTAACCCAAAAGGCATGCCCCACGCGGCGCGCAAGTCCCGCATAAACTCGGCGTTGTTCAAAGGATTTGGAGACGCCACATTAACTGGCCCATCGAGCTCCTTATGTTCAATCAACCAAAGAACAGCACGAACGAAATCCTGTTCGTGAATCCACGAGACAAACTGCTTGCCATCGCCAATCGTGCCACCGAGACCGAACCGCACAAGTCTTAATAACAGATCGAAAGCCCCGCCTGACGACGGACTCATGATGATCGCGGATCGCAGAAGCACCTTCCGTGTTAGAGGCGTGGCTGCTTCATTGAACACGCGTTCCCAGCTCGTCGCGACGTCAATACTGAAAACCCACGTGTCGGGCGCGTTCGGCTCCGAGCCACCAATTATTCCCGTAGCTTCATCGTTCGGCGCGTCATAGCGATGTGCGTAGATCGTCGCCGTACTCGCCTGAAGCCAGATGCGTGGTGGAGTCCATGCTTGTGCGATTGCGTCGCCAATCACCTTCGTCGATTTCAATCGCGAGTCCATGATGATGCGGCGATTCTCGGGCGTGTACCGGCAATTCACACTTTGTCCCGCCAGATTAATAACTACGTCGGCGGCTTCAAACTCAGAAACCCAATCGCCCAGCGATTCGCCGTCCCATGTAACACTACGCCACGGATGCTTACTGGGGCTGCGACTAAGCACAAAAACTTCATGCCCCGACTTGTGCAGAGCGTGAGCAAGCGCTGTCCCAACCTGACCAGAACCACCAGGGATAACTATTTTCATGTGGTTGCCGTTTCTGCCGAATCGATTAAGGAGTCCGCGCGAATGTCATCGCGCAAATCGGAGACTAAGCGCAACGCCCGCTTCCGGACCGGAATCATCAACGGACTGCTCGCAAGCGAAATCAACTTGTCCAGAAGTTCAACCGTCTGCTCAATCAGCCGGTGGGTGCGTCGTTGTTTGGGAGACGAATCGTGTATCCAGAAAAGAACTATGCCCATGTTGTAGAGCCATAAAAGATACGGCAGCTCGGCGGCCAGATCCTTGGGAACGCGCGTCTTTGAGGTAGTCACAATTTCTTCAAACAGACCGACGCTATCGCTTCGCACAGGATCGGATTCGTCTCCGAAAGGATTAAGCGGACTCTTTGGATCGGCGGCCGTCTTGAACAACGCTCCTGCGAATTCGTGATAAGGCGCCAGCCTCTCGATCTTCATCCGCATAACTTCCAGCAGACGTGCTTTCAAACTGGACTGGGCTTCAAGTATGGGTCTTGACGCCGCGACTTGCTCGTCGTGCAAACGATGGTAGAAAGCCTGGACCAGGTGGGCCTTCGAGGGATAATAGTGATACGCGTTTCCGAGAGAGACTCCCGCCTTGTCTGCAATCGCTCGCATCGTTGTTTCTTCGTAACCACGTTCGCGAATCAGTTCCAGAGCAGCGTTGACGATATTCGTGCTGCTCTGATGTCCCTTCCGAGTCTTGACTGACTTCGGCCGTTTGGCCGTCGACACTTTCTTCATAGGTTTCACCTCGATAAGCCGGGCACGCGACTAATCTGATACCGGTTCTGCGAAATTAACGACACCACGCGTCTGGTAGTCGGCAGTAGTTCGGGAGTGGAAAGTCGGTATGACCATTCGCGGTAACCGCTCAGTGCCCAGAGGACCATGAGCCACGCCTTGGGACCAAAATATACTGCACCGTCAGCACCGATAACCGTCAGGTCCTTCGTCGTTAGCTCATGGTCAAACTGTGGAAACCGTTGGCGCGCTTCATCCGATCTGATTGGTACCAGATTGAGTTCCACGAGCTTCGGCACATCGGTTAGCCACTCATGAACTCGGCGGCACAATCCGCAATCAGGATCGTAGAGAACTGTTAAGCCCATGGCCTTAAGCCTCCCGGACTGCGGTGAAAGCGTCCGGCATAACCGGCGGCGGCCCGTTTCTTAACGTCGCGCGGCGGCGCATGCGGCTGAAAATGAAAAGATTGAAGAAGTGCATCGCGCCCAACACCAGCAGGACCATACCCACTTTTACGGAGAGGGCTTCGATACCTTCTTTGGCGTCC
>JBGTCM010000297.1:0-4935 GCA_041748795.1 Pyrinomonadaceae bacterium | reverse complement strand
GGCGCCGCCCATCGTGCCCACGCTTCAACCGTTGGCATAACCAAACATGTCGATAAGGCGGCCGCAGGGTTGTTGATGCAGAAGGAACTGGAATACCTGGGTCGGGTAATCAGTAATCCTGAGCATCCGTTCGTGTCCATACTCGGCGGCGCCAAAGTCTCCGACAAGATTCCGGTTATCAACGCGCTCATCGATCGCAAGGTCGACAAGATTTTGATCGGCGGCGCGATGGCCTATACCTTTTTGAAGGCCGAAGGCTTCACAGTGGGCAAGTCGCTGGTAGAAAACGACATGCTGCAGACCGCGCTCGAGATCAAGAAGCGAGCGGAAGCCGCGGGTGTCGAACTACTTCTGCCTACAGATCATCAAGTCGTCGACAGCTATGAACCGATCAAAGGCGACAAGATAGTTTGCAAGACGATTCCGGTCGAGTTTACAAACGCCGGCCACGCCGGCATGGATATCGGAGTGGAATGCGTCTCACATTTTGCGAACGCCTTGCGCGACGCGCGCACGATTATCTGGAATGGTCCAATGGGCGTTTTTGAAGAGCCACCATTCAATGAAGGCACAATTGCGATCGCCCGCGCAGTTGCGGAAGCCGCCGATCGCGGCGCTGTAGTCATCGTCGGCGGAGGTGATTCAGTTGCCGCAGTAACGCAAGCCGGCGTTGCCGATCGCATAACACACATTTCAACCGGGGGCGGAGCAACACTTGAATTCCTCGCAGGTGAGGAATTGCCTGGGGTGGCGGCATTGACCGACAAATAACGCCTTCGGGAGTTGACGATAGCCGGTTCGTTGTCAGTTGCACCTTAACCCACGAGGTTAGTGTCACCTGGGGATACCGGATGGGCGATGTACAGACGGTGTCGGGTTATTGGCAACGTGTTTGACTCTGACAACAACCACTGACAACTGACCACTAACAACTGACGAGCCATGCGTAAACCTGTAATTGCCGGAAACTGGAAAATGTACAAGCTGCTCGGCGACGCGGTTGACACCGCGCTCGCTTTGAAGCCGCTCGTTGCTAACGCGAATCACTGCGAAGTTGTTATCGCGCCGGTTTTCACAGCGCTCAAAACGGTGGCCGACCGGCTCGAGGGTTCAAACATCGGCGTGGCGGCGCAGAATTGTTCGACCGAAATAGAGGAAGGTGCGCACACCGGAGAAGTGATGGCAACGATGGTTCGCGACGTGGGCGCCAGGTATGTCATCGTCGGCCACTCCGAGCGCCGCCAGATCTATTTGGAAACCGATTCAATGGTTAACAGGAAGTGCCACGCGGGGTTAGCGGCCGGTTTGACCGTGATAATGTGCGTGGGTGAGAGCCTGGAGCAGAGGGAGCAGGGAACCGCGGAACGCGTTGTCAGCGGCCAGCTTAGCGGCGGACTCAGCGGGTTGACAGCCTCAGACCTCGACCGTATCATCGTTGCCTACGAGCCTGTTTGGGCCATCGGTACTGGACGTACAGCGACGCCGGAGCAAGCGCAGGAAATGCACGCGTTTATCCGGCGCGTTTTCGCGGATAGGTACTCTGATCAAGCGGCGCAGGGCGTGCGAATACTTTACGGAGGCTCGGTAAAACCCGACAACATCGCCGGCTTGATGGCGAAAGACGATATTGACGGGGCCCTGGTAGGCGGCGCAAGTCTGAAGGCCGACAGCTTTGCGAAGATTGTGAATTATAAGAGCGGGTAAATGAGAAGCGGGTGAATGATGAATAGTAAATGGTGAATAGACGTTACCACTTCACGCCCAGTTCGGTAAAAAATGCGCCGAGCCATTCAAGGGTCTGACCATTTACGATTCACCATTCACCATTTACCAGTTATTGGAGACATCATTTGTTAAGTTACATTCTGTACGGATTATTTATTCTGGCTTGTATGGTGCTGGTTGTAGTCATTTTGCTGCAGCCGGGCAAGGCGAGCGCGGGTGATCTTTTTTCCAGCAGCGTTTCCAGCACGGCCTTCGGCCCGCGCGGTACCGCGAGTGTGCTCTCCAGGATCACCATCGGCGCGGCGGCGGCATTCATGCTCATAGCGTTGATGCTATCACTGCCTGGTGTCACCGGATCACGTTCGGTCTTGCAAACGACAGCACCCGATGCCACGCCAGTGCCGGCAGCCTCGCCGAGTCCGAGCGTTGCGCCTGCTGCTGCTCCGGGTGCGTCGCCCGCACCATCTGTGACGATTACCACCGCGACGCCGCAGCAGTAATCTGTAAAGCAAACTGTTAGTTTGCTCCGGATTAGTAAAGCAAACTGTTAGTTTGCTGACGTGGCCCAAGAGAGTGTAGAGACGTTCCACAAACTGACGTTTTTAGGAATCTAACCAAACAGCAAACTAACAGTTTGCTTTACCTTGACAACTTTAGCCGAAGTGGCGGAACTGGCAGACGCGCACGGTTGAGGGCCGTGTGAGGCGACTCGTGGGGGTTCGAGTCCCCCCTTCGGCACCATCTCCTCCCTTAGGTTTTTGTTTGCAATCAGTTAGCTCTTGTAATATCCTCTTGGTGTCTATCAAAACTAAAAAATAGACACCAAGGAGGTATCCCAATGGTCCAGCGCTCAATCCAAAGATCAGAGCCCTCTTCCGCATCACAGCATTCAACTGTGAGATCCCCAAAAAAGCAGGTTCGCATAATAAAGAAAGTTCGCGTGGCGTCGGGCGTTTGGCAGTTCGTTTCCATGGAACGCGTCAAGGATCGCTACGTCTGGGATCAACGAGAGGGCTCCTACTTCCTCGAATGGTGGGAAGGCAAACGGCGGTGCCGTCAGTTAGCAGGACAAACTCCCAGTCAGGCAACCGAAGCTCAGCGGCGTAAGCGAAACGAACTCATCGGTGAGCAGGCTGCAGGTGGACGAAGGCTCAGGCTGGCTCAAGAAGAAGAACCACTGACTCGTATTCCCGAAGCAATCGAGTTCTTTACGACACACATAACGACGCATTCCCCTGCCAAGCCCCGGACCTTGGAACGATATAAAGAAGTGCTTTCGCACTTTGAACGCCTCCTTGGCAAGAAGAAGTATATTGAGGCGATCAGCCGGTTGGACATCGACGATTATAAGAATGCACGGAGCAAGGAGAGTGTGGGAAAGGGCAAAGTCACTCGCCCAGTGGCGGCTAGTACGATTAACTTCGAGGTAACCGTGCTGCGTTCTTTCTTTTACTACTTGATCCGCGAGCGTGGGACCAAAGCAGAGAATCCTTGCGCTCACTTCAAGATGCTCCGCTCTGCAAAGGACCGTCTCAAGAGTCGGCCGCAAACATATAGCCAGGACGAACTTGACCGGATGCTATCGGTTTGTAATCTCGCGGACCGCGCAATGTTCGGGACGCTGCTGCTCACCGGTCTTCGTAAAGAAGAGCTTCGGCATTTGGTGTGGGACGACGTTGACCTAGCCCTCAACATAGTCCGCGTGCGTGCCAGAGGGAACTTCATACCTAAGGACTACGAAGAACGTGATATTCCCATGCCGCCTGACCTCGTGGCGCTTCTGAAGGATCTGCCGAGAAGTGCGACCCTCGTATTCCCAAGCGGGGTCGGAACGCCACTCGGGCGCAATGAAATGCTCCGCCGGCTGAAGCGGCGAGCAACTAGTGCCGGCGTGGAGCACGCGACGTTGCACAAGTTCCGCCACACCTACGCGACCCTGCTCCTGGAGCAAGGTGCTGATATCGTCACAGTCCAGGGACTTCTCGGCCACTCGGACATTGACACGACTCGGAAGTACCTAAATCCGAATGACGAACTCAGACGCAAGGCGGCGAATCGGCTTTCCCTGAAGAACTAATGTTTGCTCTGGGTAGTAAGATGTGGTTTAGGCCTGTAATTCTGCTCTTCAATCCAGCCAATGATTTGGTGTTTTACGAAGCGAATATTTGACTGGATTCGAACGTAAGGAATTAAGCCCAGCGATACATACTTATAAATCGTCTTCTGGTCAATCTTTAGGAACGCTTCCAATTCCTTTACGTTGAGCATCGCATTGTCCACCGTCCCAGCATCAGCGGATTCCTTCTTAGATTCACGACTCATATCAAGCCTCTGGTACGAAACGCCTCACCCGCGAATTGCGTGACACTGAAGTCACAAATACACTGCCCCTCGCAACCTCACGCCGTTCGCTTCACAACGATCCTCGATGCTCATCTAGTTGTGCAAGAGAAGTGCCATCCGGTTCCGGTTTGATAAACGGCTAATCGACAACGGCACCAGCTTTGCAGTCGCCAACAGTTGGATGCGGCTATTCAGCAGTGATCAAGTGAATTGCGAGGGATCGTCGTTAGCCATGATGCTGATTTCGGTGGCAGCCATTGTCTGCCAACACAACAGCCGACGATTTTGAGTCACCCCGGCTGGCAGCGAGCAGGAGGCTGCTTCCGGCCCGAGCGGTTCAAATACGAACCACTGATTCAAATACGAACCACATGGTTCAAATACGAACCATCGGTACAGGTGATGTGAGTTTGTGGATTTGGTAAGAAATGCCATCTACTCAAGAAAGTTCAATTGACTCTAACCGGATGCCGGTATCGCGAATTGTCGCCGTTCGAGTATCACGCGCTGCTAGACATATTGAAAGCACCGATCCTCGACTAGAGGAGCTGGACGAAAAGCTGATCGGCGAGTCCCCAGTCATGCGGGCTCTCAAGAAATCCATTCTCACTGCTGCGAGTTGTGGCTCGACCGTACTAATCACCGGGGAATCTGGCACGGGCAAAGAGTTGATCGCTCGCTCAATCCACGATCTCAGTCCACGTCGAGGTGAACCATTCGTCGCCGTCAATTGCGGCGCCTTGACGGAATCACTCCTCGAGTCTGAACTGTTTGGCCATGTGAAAGGAGCGTTCACGGGCGCGACAGCCTACAAGAAAGGGATGTTTGAATCAGCCCGAGGAGGAACGATCTTTCTAGATGAATTCG
>JBGTCM010000296.1:0-14360 GCA_041748795.1 Pyrinomonadaceae bacterium | reverse complement strand
GTCAACAGAATCGCTGGCCGCGTCGCAACAGGCCAGTTATTGGTGGGTGGCTGCCGCCGCAGTAGCTGTCATTGCCGGCCACATGTTTCCAGTTTGGCTCCGCTTTAGAGGTGGTAAGGGTGTGGCCACCGGAGTGGGGGTCTTCCTGGTGTTAGCGCCACTCCCGGTTGCGCTCGCCGCAATTTTGTTTGTGCTGATTGTCTGGAGGACGCGTTACGTTTCATTGGGATCAATGGTTGCGGCTATGGCTATTCCAGTTTTTGTTTTAGTCCAAAACGCATTCATTCGCCCCGTTAGTCCATTGGCTCCTGTTGTCAGTGCGTCGACGATCGGTGCAGCGCTGATCGTCGTTGCGCACCGGGGGAACATTGGCAGATTGATTGAAGGCCGGGAGAGTAAGTTCAAGTAGGTCGTACGGGAGCTTATGCGCGTTACGGTAGTGGGTGCGGGTAATTGGGGGACGGCGCTAGCGATTCACGCGGCGCGCGCCGGTCATGATGTTCGCATCTGGTCGCGTAATAACGAAGTAGTCGAATCAATTAATCGTGAACATACAAACGCGATCTATCTATCCGGCGCGCAGATCCCCGCGGGCGTATCGGCGACACGCGATATTGCATCGGCGGTAAGTGAGGCTGAGTTATTAATACTCGCCGCACCCTCGCATGCAACGCGAGAACTAATAACCTCCATGAATCCGCAGCTGCGTTCTGAACTGATTGTTGTCAGCGCCACAAAAGGAATTGAGACTGACACAGGTAAACGAATCTCGCAGATTGTTGCCGATGTCGTTGCTCAGTCTGCCCACCCTCGTTTTGTCTGCTTGTCGGGGCCTTCGTTCGCTCGCGAAGTAGTTGAAAAGCATCCGACGGCGGTGGTCGCTGCCAGCGAAGATTCGGAAGCAGCTCGGATCGTTCAGTCTGAGTTGAGTTTTGAGAATCTTCGTATCTACCGAAACGAAGATGTGATCGGCACTGAGTTGGGCGGTTCAGTAAAAAACGTTATGGCTATAGCCGCGGGAATGGTCGACGGGATGGACTTCGGATCAAACAGTGTGGCGGCGCTGATCACGCGAGGATTGTCGGAAATGACGCGACTGGCAGTTCGAGAAGGCGGCAGAACTGAAACACTGATGGGCCTGGCAGGGTTGGGCGATCTGGTTTTGACCTGTACGGGCAGTCTTTCGCGTAATCGTTATGTCGGCCAGGAATTGGGGAAGGGTAAAGCGTTGGAGGAGATTACAGCCGGGATGAATGAGATTGCGGAAGGCGTGAAAACCACGCTGGCGGTCAAACGGCTGGCTGACCGCGTCGGAGTCGAAATGCCAATCACCGATGAAGTTCACGCGGTACTATATGAAAGAAAACCCGCACGCGATGCCGCGAACAATTTGATGACGCGGCCTTTGAAAGAAGAAGGCAATTGGTGAATGATGTTGGACCTGGACCAATTGTGGAGTGATGCGCGGTCGCGAACTAGCAATTAACATCATACGAGCGTGGTGACCCGGGGGGATCGCAAACCAACAGTTTGCGTTAGATTAAGCAAGATGCCGACAGCAACTGAAGAAAAAGTGCTCGCCTCGAATCGCGCCGCGTATCACGAGTATCATATCCTCGACAAGTATGAGGCCGGCATTGCCTTGACGGGGACGGAAGTGAAGAGTGTGCTCGGCGGAAGAGTCCAGTTAAAAGAGGGGTACGTCGCAATCCGCAACGGAGAAGCGTGGTTGTTTAATGCACACATTTCGCCTTATGCTCATGGTAATCGCGAGAATCATGAACCGCTTCGGACCCGAAAGTTGCTTTTGCACAAGCGGGAGATCGAACGGCTTGACGAGGCGACGGTCAAGCAGGGAATGACTTTGGTGGCGACTCGCATTTATCTGAAAAGCCGCCATATCAAGGTCGAGGTCGCTGTGGCGCGCGGAAAGAAAATGTATGACAAGCGCGAGACGGAGTTGCGTCGAACAGTTGAAAGAGAAACTCGCGCACAACTTAAACAACGCAATCGATGAAGACTTTAATTTGAAGGGACTTAGTCAATATACATGCAGATTGAGAACACTAGTGGATCCTACCAGCAACTTGATGTCCAGGCGCTCGCGATCGCCGTTTTCAAAGACGAGAAGGCGGACGACGGTTTTCTAAAGGACCTCGATGCTATCACCGGCGGCGTAATCAAGTCAGTTATTGAATCGGAGGAGCTCAAAGGCAAAGAGGGTGAAACAGTCTACCTGCACCTCATGAACAACAATGACATCAAGGCGCAAAGACTATTGCTGGTAGGCGTCGGCGATCGCGCTGAGTATACAACCACAGAAGCTTCACAGATGGCCGGGACGGCCGCACGAGTGCTGCGCGGGAAAAACGCGAAATCGATATCCATCGTTCCCAGACTCGAAGGAAACGTGGAAGAGATCGGCTCCGTCGTGGTCCAAGGCGCAATAATGGGCTTGTTTGAGCCGGACAAGTACCGAACCTCCGACAAGGAGGATCGAATCGTTGAGCGGCTCGTGGTTGTTATAGATGGCGCGGATGAAACAGATCTGAAACGCGGCGTCGAACGGGGCAAGAGCATTGGCGAATCAGTGAACTTCGCGCGGGATCTTTCAAACGAACCCGGGGCCTACATGACCCCAACCATCATGGCTGAACGTGCTCGCGACGTGGCAACTGAGTTTGGCCTCAGCATAGATGTGCTTGACGAAGCGCGTATGGAGCAGGAAGGCATGGGCTCCCTGTTGAGCGTGGCGCGTGGATCGGACGAGCCGGCAAAGCTGATCATTCTTAAGTACACACCTTCGAATTCCGTTGACGAGGGTGACGGTCTGTTGGCTTTCGTGGGAAAGGGAATCACGTTTGACTCGGGTGGTATCTCTCTCAAGCCGGGAGAGAACATGGAATTGATGAAGTATGACATGACGGGTGGCGCTACGGTGATGGGTGCGATGCGCGCCATCGGTCAACTGAAACCGTCAATTTCGGTATTGGGAGTCATTCCATGCGCGGAAAACTTACCCTCCGGCAAGGCGACAAAACCCGGAGATGTCGTGCGGGCGATGACTGGAAAAACCATTGAGGTAATCAATACCGACGCCGAGGGCCGGTTGATACTCGCAGACGCTATGGCCTACGCCAGGAAATTGGGAGCAACGAAAATTGTCGACATGGCCACGCTTACGGGGGCGGTGTCGGTAGCCCTCGGCGACGTGCATGCCGCTGTGCTTGGCACCGATCAGGCGTTGATCGATGAAGTCATAGCATCCGGTAAAGAAGCCGGGGAAAAGTTTTGGCAGCTGCCGCTGGATAAAGAATACTCCCGGCAGATCAAGTCAGATATTGCGGACATCAAGAATGTGGGCGGCCGCAAAGCCGGAACCATCACTGCGGCGGCGTTTCTAAAAGAGTTCGCCGACGGCATTTCGTGGGCGCACCTGGATATAGCAGGAACTGCGTGGGGAGATGAGGCGAAACCTTACCGATCAAAAGGTCCGACAGGCATCGCCGTGCGAACATTATTGAGGCTCGTGGCGCGAGCTGCGCAGAAGTGTGACGGCTAAGTGTGTGTGTTTGAGGACTGCGAATGTCTCCAATCGTGAACACTTGGCGATTTGCCCTTGCTTGAGAATTGGCATTTGTTAGGCTTTTTCGAGATGTACCTGGTGGCATTAGAGTTGTTAGAGAGATGTCCAACACCAGAGAAGCGGGACAGACTCTCACAAAAAAAAATAATTGTCCTCGCCCCCCTCGACGGCCGCTCGAGGAATTTTAACCGCTTCTCTGGCCCCACATTTTTAGCCCCTTCAAAGTAAATCAACCTACCGCGATTGTCTTTAGACCAGTCAGGAAAATGTTATAATTCACCCGTCTGCCAGTATTGAAAACCTTCTAAAGATGTTTCAGGGCGCGGCGTGACTGATTACTACAAGATCCTCGGAGTTAGACGATCTGCCTCGAAGTCGGAGGTGCGCTCGGCGTATCGAAAGCTGGCACGAATTCGACACCCGGACGTCAACGGAGGTTCGGAGAGTGCCGCACGCGAATTCGCGCAACTGTCCAAAGCCTACCGCGTCCTGATCGACCCACAGGAAAGAGCTTACTACGATCAAAAGCTATCGTCGTTGAACGACAGCGGCGCTTCAATACTTCATTCGGACAATCCCCACGCTCGCCGGGCCCGCAACCTGGCTGTACAGGCACGTTGGGATCGAGTTGTGGATGAAGTTCTCGAACGCGACAGGCAGGAAAACCGCGAGCGACAGCGTGCCGTATTTACGACTGTCTCACTTTTTCTCTCGACATTTATCGTCGTGCTGATCAGACCGCCGCTGTGGGGGAACCTGGGGTATGTGGCACGCTCGATCGTCCTTACTCTCTTTTTGATAGGCGTATGGCATCTTGCTACCAGGTTGCGCGAATACCTGGCGCATTACACTTACCAGCCCAAGGCGATTCAGGACTCAATCATGCGCGACGAGGAGCAACCTGAACAACCATATACCCGGTTCTCAGCTTATACTTTTCTACTAGTCGGTTACGGGCTCAGCGTTGGAGTGGGGATTCTGTTCGGTTGGTACGCCCAGGACTTTTTCAATGACCTGACAATTTTGTTTCGACACGGAGTAGGGGAGGCGCAATCGAGCCTGCTGGCGTATACGTCTTCAACCTTGGCTTTGCCTGATTTGTTGGTCTATCCACCTATTGCTGTTTTGATCGTAGATTCCATGCAGGCGTTGACTTCGTCGGATGATCGATCCAAACATCCCTTGTTGTAACATGCTGGTCTTCAAATCATATCGATACGTTTTGTGTGCGGGAGCTGTGTTGCTTCTGTCGCCCGCTTTATTGGTTGGCCAATATCGCGACGCCGGGAATCTAACTCCGCTTCAACTCCAAATTGAGAAGCAACGGGTGAGGTTAAGTTCCACGGAGTTCGAAGAGCGCCGCGATGCGCTGACGACTCTTGGTTCAATGCGGCATCACGCCGCGTCTCGCGCTGCCGTTTCAGCGTTGAAAGATCCTCTGCCGATTATCAGAGCAACGGCAGCTAGTTCGATCCTGTCATTGCCCGGCGAGGAAGCCGCGTCACACTTGATTCCTTTGTTAGAGGATAAGGACGAATTTGTGCGGCGTGAGGCGGCGTATGCGGTGGGCCACACGGGCAGCAGGTCCGCGGTGTCAGCGCTTTCGGAACTACTGCTTAACGACAAGGAAGATGGAGTCAGGGGAGCTGCTGCAGTTGCGCTGGGAGAAATCGCAGACGAGGCGGCCGTGGTGCCTTTATCTGCCGTTTTGAACCCTCAGATTGCTCTGGCTTCAAAGTCAAAGAAAACAAAAAAGCCGCGAAGGGAGCCGAATTTGTTCGTCTTGAGATCCGCAGCGCGCGCTCTTGGTCAGATCGGGAGCCGCGCAGGATCGCCGTCTTTGATCCTTGTCCTACAGGATGAAACAGCAGAGGACGACTTGCGGCGAGAATCAGCGGCGGCGTTAGGGCGAATTGGCGACTCCTCGGCGCTGCCGTCCTTGCGGTCCGCGCTGACAGCGCGCGATCCCTATTTGGCGGAAGCGGCGAAAGAAGCAATCCGTCGCATTAATCTTCACTAGTTACGATCGTCCCGTAAAAATCGAAAGCGCCGACCACCAAAAGGGGGTCGGCGCTTTCACTTTAATTTAGAAGTTCCTAGCTTTCCGTTTTCTCGCCGCGGCTATGGCTCTTCTTTGCGGCCTTGCTAGCCTGAGGAATCGGAAGGCCTACGCCCCCAGAAAGAGTTTCAGTCGCTTCTGGCTCGTCTTTCTCGGCTGGCATCTCGTGAATGAGCGCACCGCCTGAACTCTTCGAAAAGATCAGCTTGTGGGTGTAGTCATCGAGATCGATGTGCACCAGATCCCCCAAACCAATCTGTCCGGTCGCCACCAGGTTTGACAGAGGGTAGACCAGGAAACGCTCAACGGACCGCTTCAGGTGGCGCGCACCGTATTTGAAGTCCAGGCCTTCCTTCAGCAACGTATCCTTGGCCGTGTCAGAACACTGGAACACAAACTTCGTCCCCGAGCCCTGCATGATCCGATCCTGAACAGCTTGCAGTTCCAATTCAAGAATCTGACGCAGGTGATGTTCCTTCAAGGAACGGAACACAACCACCTTGTCGATGCGATTCATAAACTCCGGTGAAAACTTACGACGAGCAGCCTCTACGGCCGTTCGATAAATCTTCTGATCCACTTCGGTGTCGTTCGGATTCTTCGAACCCTTACCAGGAGCGAAGCCAATACCGCCTGAGATTAGCTCTGACATTTCTCTGGCGCCGAGGTTTGAAGTCAACACGACCATGCAACGCGAGAAGTCGACCCGGCGATTGTCGCCGAGAGTTAAGGTCGCCTTATCGAGAATTCCCAAGAGCAGCTGCCATAGACTGTCAGACGCTTTCTCAATTTCGTCGAACAGAATGAGCGACAATTTAATGTCGTCAGTGTGCATGCGATCGAGGTTTTCCTGCGTCAGCATCGGTGACGTCTCGCGGTGTCCAAGGTATCCCGGAGGCGAACCGATCAACTTCGCAATTTCGTGCGAATGCTGAAATTCCGCGCAGTCGATCTTCACGATTGCATTAGGGTCACCGTACAAAACTTCTGCGGCGGCCTCGATGACGCGGGTTTTACCCGAGCCGGTAGGACCAAGAAACAACATGGTGCCGATTGGCCGGTTGGGCGGGTTCATGCCGGCAAGGAAAATTTGATAGAGGCCGCTCATGCGCCGCACTGCGCGCTCCTGTCCGACGATGCGAGCAGAAAGACGCTCCTCAAAGTCTTGTGCGCGCGGACTCTTCTGATCAGGATCCAGGAAGACTGTGCCCATGGTTTCGTTTAGTTTTTGTATTTCCATCTCAGTAATCATTTTGTCCTCCTTGCATGCGCGAGAGCTTCATCTCAGCTCCCTTAGCAGCGGCCTTTATTGGCCCGCCTCAGATACTGCAAGGAACGATCCGCTAGCCACATTGATGCGTCGCGGACACTCTGCGTTAGCCTCCAGGGTGTGTTGTAAATAGACAGCCCGATAACGACTGATGCTATATATACGACACGGGTTAAAATGTCATCACAAAATGTTGGGGACTAGTTAAAAATTGTCGGCGCGGTTCAGAAATTTACGCCCTGAGGGGATGACAAATGATGTCAGAAATGAAGTGCCAATAAGTGGTGATGGACGTTTGAGATATGAATTCAGTGCTCTTGAATGCACCTTTTAACGCGGAGACCCACCAAAGGGTTTAGGAGACAGGGTGAGGTCAGGTAAGTGGGGCGCAGTCGAAATTTCGTCTGCGCCCCGTGTGTCTAATCGTAGTACTCCACTCCCAGATGCGTGATCATATCTTCGCCCCGAAGATATCGCAGAGTGTTCTTTAGCTTCATGAGTTGGATAAAGACATCATGCTCGGGATACAGTCCGGGTGCGGTTTGAGGCGACTTGAAATAGAAGGACAACCATTCCTGGATGCCCTTCATTCCCGCGCGTTGTGCCAAGTCGAGAAAGAGCGCGAGATCAAGCACGATGGGCGCGGCGAGGATCGAGTCGCGGCAGAGAAAATCAATCTTAATCTGCATCGGATAACCAAGCCATCCGAAGATATCGATGTTGTCCCACCCCTCCTTGTTATCGCCACGCGGCGGATAGTAGTTAATGCGTACGACGTGTGAAAAGTCGTTGTACAGGTCAGGGTAAACATCGGGCTGCAAGATATATTCAAGGACGGAAAGTTTCGACTCTTCCTTGGTTTTGAACGATTCCGGATCGTCCAACACTTCGCCGTCGCGATTACCCAAAATGTTAGTTGAATACCACCCGTTCAAACCCAGCATTCGGGCCTTTAACCCGGGAGCGATAATGGTCTTCATTAAGGTCTGACCGGTTTTAAAATCTTTACCGCAGATGCCCAGGTTGTTTTTCTCTGCCAGTGTCCGTAGGGCTGGAATATCGACCGTGAGATTTGGTGCGCCGTTGGCAAACGGGATCCCTGATTTCAGTGCAGCGTAGGCATAAACCATCGAGGGCGCGATCGCCTTATGGTTGTCGCGCATCGCCTTCTCGAAAGTATCTAACGTTTTATGAACGGGATGTTGCTTGAGGAAAATCTCAGTGGACGCGGCCCAGATCATCACGACCCGGGAGCATTTATTCTTGCGTTTCCATTCCGCTATCTCATCGATTAATTGTTCAGCGAGGACAAACTTGTTTTTGCCGACCTTCACATTCGTCCCACTTAGTCGCTTTACGTAGTTCTGATCGAACACCGCCTTCATCGGCTTGATCTTTTGCAAGGCCGGCTTCAGTTGTCGCAGTAAATCTTTCTCCAGCACGCCGGCGTGCATTGCCGCTTCGTAGGCCGAGTCTTCAAAAATATCCCAGGCTCCAAAAACGAGATCCTCGAGCTTCGCGAGGGGCACGAAATCCTTGATTAGCGGGACACGGTTGTCGGTGCGCTTCCCGAGACGAATCGTGCCCATTTGCGTCAAACTACCAACTGGCTTCCCAATTCCTTTCTTGACGGCCTCGACGCCGGCGATAAAGGTGGTGCTAACTGCGCCGAGGCCCACGAGCAACACTCCAAGCTTTCCCTTGGGCTCGATAACCTCAGCGCCTTGTCTAACTGGCATTATGCATTCTCCTGTCCAACGAGTTTTGTGTGCGAATGATACAGATGTGGCTCGTCGCTGTCATCTGGGGCCATTTTGAGGTTTAGAACCGAGTTGTAGACGATCGCAAGGAGTGTGAAACTTACCGGGATGCCGGTTTCATACGGTGTTGAACCATTTTTCCCGGATCATTCGAGATTAAGGCTTTCACACCCAGCGACTCCGCGCGAGCGACCCAGTCAGCGGAGTCGACGGTCCAAATCACGACTTCCAAGCCTTCGCTCCTGGCTTTTTCTACGACGCTCTTACCAGCGAGCGTGTGATGAAGCGCAATTTCATCAGCCTCGTGCTCAAGGGCCTGGTGGATCATCTTGACGCGACGGATTGTTGAAATGCGTCGGGAAACCTTAGGTTCGAACAGAGCCGCTGTCTTTACACCTGCATCAAGTCGTTTGATCGCCGCTATCGCGGATAGATCGAAACTCTCGACTACCACTCGATGGCCCATCTGATGTTCGCGCACGAGTTGAACGACTCCTGCAGCCAGTTTGGTTGCTTCGTTCTGGTCGCATTTCATTTCGATGTAGA
The DNA here is from genome assembly GCA_041748795.1 of Pyrinomonadaceae bacterium. Classification (GTDB taxonomy): domain Bacteria; phylum Acidobacteriota; class Blastocatellia; order Pyrinomonadales; family Pyrinomonadaceae; genus PSRF01. Next base: position 5,139 of record JBGTCM010000296.1, on the reverse strand, counting down.
GGACTCCGTGAATGCTGTGAAACAACTCGAGAACTCGCGACAACGAAGGAAGGCGCTCACCTTTATAAGAATGCCCAGGAGTTTGCGCTCGCTTATTGACGAACCATGAGCCCACGTCGATGTCTTCCAGTTCGGCGACAGTCAGGTTTGAAACCACCGCATCAATAAGGCCGGTTCGTTTAAGTGTGCTGTCGTGAATGACCACTGGAACCTGATCGCGAGACAGTCTGACGTCAAATTCAATACCGTCTGCGCCATCCTGCATCGCTCGGGAAAAAGCCGCGATGGTGTTTTCCGGCGCAAGCGCAGACGCGCCGCGGTGACCAAGAATAAGTGGTGTGGAAGCCATCTAGCCGAACTAAAGTAAGAACTGGTCGTCTCCCGCCTGTTTCCAATCAACACAGAAGAGCCGGATTACGCTCCACGAAACACACGAAAGAACACGAAATGCCTCTCGTGGTGTTTAGTGTGGTTCGTTGATTGTTTCCTATAAAACAGAAAAGCGAACTTAGCAGGAGATATTACGAGGAGGCACTCAAGACTCAAAGCGAGGCGGCACTGAGGCCTTCTGTCGCGGGTTTTTGAGTGATTTTTCGCAGGGTGACGTTGAAGGTCCCGTAGTCTGTTTTGATTTTCGCTTTCACCGGAATTCGCCGGCTGTCGTTGGTGTACCAAATGGAAATGTGCCCATTTCGAGCCATCATCCCGTTGGGCCCGAATAACTCAGGGTCCACTCTCAGCGCTTGCACGCGCCCCAGTACCGTGTTCATTCGTTTCTTTTCAACTACCCGAACTGGAACCTGGTACACGCGCCCGGAGTCGCTGATAGTCAGCCGGAGAGTTTTCCCGAGAGCCAGCGGCTGAGTTCTTAGAAAATAGATGGCAGACAAAACGTCTTGCACTTGTCCTGTAAATGTCGCATCGGCCGTACGCGGCGTCCCCGACGGATCGTTTGGATCCCGCTCGGTCCAGGCAACTTTGCCGTTCGCGTAAACAGCCTCGCTTACGCGCGAACGTTTGCCCTGCTCGTCAATTCTTTTCGTTTTGTGAACGGTAAACGAAGCGGGTTCAACAACGGATTCCATCCACTCTCTGAACTTCAGATTGAAGAGTCTGACAAAGAAACCTCTGCTTGAAACTTCGCCGGTAAATCTTAGTGCGTAAGGTGAGCCATTTGAGGTAGCCTGCTGCCATGGCTCTCTCTGCGAGGTAAAACGGAAATCGGCGACGTCTACATTCTTTAAGAGTGCTCGCGAAAACTCGGCAACAAAGTGAAGCTCTTCATTCGGCTCGAACGAATGCGCGCGCACGTCTGTCCGGGTTTGAGCAATAGCTGGAACGACGCCTGCAGTCGCTATGACAACCAGTAAGAGCGCCGCGATAAGTTTGTGTTTTCGCAAATTCATTTTAAGTAATACGCCTTAACAATCATCAAGCCCCAGGCGATCAAGAGACCGAGTGCCGCCCTGTATTCTCGATACTTTAGGTAAAGACTCTTATCAAACCCATTTGAGCCGTTGTCGCCACGAAAGGGAGAAAGTCGGGGGATGAACATCGGGACGGCGTCGGCGTACGTTTTGAACTTTTCGCCAAAAAGTTGCGCCAACGTAGCGGATTCGACGCGCATTACCGGCAAATAGATGCCAAGAAAGAGCACCGCAAACACAATTCCCAGTTGCCAACGACCCGAACCTATAGTGAATCCGAGCCCCAGGAGAAAGCTGCCAAGGTAAAGCGGATTGCGCGTGTATGCGTAAGGTCCTGAGATGGCGAGTTCTGAATTCTTGCGGATGTGGCCTGCTGCCCAGGCACGGACTAACAGACCCAAAAGTGAAACAACCGCGCCGATAATCAATGTGCGGAAGGTGGGCCGAGCGAATATAAAAAAGAGCGCGGCACTTAAAAAACCAAGTGGCACACGCCAACGCTGAATCCAGGTTCCGCCTCTGCGCAAATGTTTCTCCAGGTAGGACAGACATTCCTGTCTGTCGGTGTTAATTAAAAGGATGGAACGAATCTTACGCTCTACTATCGAAAGAGTGACAGACAGGAAGTGTGTCCTACTTAGGAAGGAACAGACACCAGCTTCTGCCCTATCCGCATATCCACTGCCTGCAAAACTCTGTCAACCTCAATGTCCATGCATATCCAATTTGAACAGGCCCGGCGATGGCAGTCTGTGCGGCAGTCGATGTCCGCGCGGTCGATGCAGATATCTTCTTTGCGAGGGCTGCCGTTACGCCACCATTCAGTTGGACCAAAAAGGCCGACAATCGGTGTGCCTGCCGCTATCGCTATGTGCGTAGGTCCGGTATCGCCGCCTATATAAACCTCAGCACGCCGCGCGAGTTCATAAAAACCCTTCAACGAAAGACTAACGGCGGTTGCATGTCCTGAACGAGTTCCGGTGACGACTCGTTCAGCTAATTCACGCTCGCCGGGTCCGTAGGTGACCAGCGACCGTAGTCCGTAGTGAGACCAGATCTCGTCAGCGAGACGTCCGAACCGTTCCACACTCCACAATTTGGTCGGCCAACCCCCACCGGGATTTAGTATGGCGAAGTTGCCCTGGGAAACCGAAGCTGCCTCAGCTTTATGCATCGGCGCCGTGGCAATGGGAAACGAAAAGTCTTCGGCTGACTCCGGAGTGGGTATGCCCAAAGCACCACCGGCCAGCATCAGGTTTTTCCTGATAACGTGGGTTTTGGGCGGAATCGGTATGGTTTTGGAAAGCAAGATGCGGCTGGCAGGTTCTCTTAACGCATCACGAGAGAAGCCAAAAACACGACGAGCGCCGGAAAGGCGCGCGATGGAAGCCGATTTAAGTAAACCTTGAAAGTCGAGAGCTATATCGAAGGCCGAGGCGCGAAGCCGACGTAACTGCTGGCGCGGTGCCCGCAGCGTCTCCCCAGACATCAACCCGCGCCTCAGGGCCTTCGTGTCGACTACGATGAGGCGATCTAAAATCGGGTTGTCTCTTAAAATTTCAGAGGAGCGATGTTCTACTACCCAGGAGATCTCTGCGTGAGGCATGGCTTCCCGAATTGCCGAGACTGACGGCAGCGTGTGGATGATGTCTCCGATGCTTCCGAGTTTTACGATAAGAATGCGCATCCGAAATTTCGTACTACCTTAAGCGTGATCTTTACGATCTACTCAACATTCAATCAAACCGTCGCTGGACTTAAGCAGCGCTCATCCAGTTTTTTGGATTACATTTCCATCAAGCGCGCAATCATGTCCGACGTTGAATGGTCCTTCGGGTCGCCGACGATCGCTACCCGCCCGCCAAAAGATTTTACGACTTCGCGTTCGGGAACCGTATCTACCGTGTAGTCCGTCCCCTTGGCGTGGACGTCCGGCCTCAACGTCAACAGAAGATCCTCGACCGTAGGTTCGGCAAAGATCGTGACCAGGTCGACCGATTCCAGTGAAGCGACCAGCTCAGCGCGCTCACGGGCAGAGAGAATCGGCCGGCCGGCGCCCTTCTGTTTGGACACCTGTTCGTCTGAATTCACTCCCACCACCAAGAGATCACCCAGCGCTTTTGCTCCTTCGAGGTAGCGCACATGTCCCGCATGCAATACGTCGAAGCAGCCATTTGCAAGAACGACACGGAGCCCTTTCTCCCGCGCAGCCCTTACACGCTCGATCAAGGTCGAACGGTCGACTACTCGGCCATTGTCATCCGGTAGCAATGTATTTCTCGTAGAAATCAGTTTCCAACCTCAGAATGCAACACGGAGTTTTCAAGTTCGTCCCGACTGACGCACGCTGTGCCTCGTTTCATGACAACAAGCCCGCCGGCGTAATTGGCAAGGCGTGCGGCATCCGGAAACGAGGAGTCGGACGCCAGGGCCAGCGTATATGCAGCCATTACGGTATCGCCGGCGCCTGTAACATCAACAGGCTCGCGCGCCCCCACGGCATCAAGATGAACAGGCGCCACTCCGTCTTCGAACAACGTCATCCCGCTGCTGCCCTGGGTTACGAGCAACGCACGATAGTCCAATCGTTCACGTAACTCCTCGCCGGCCGCCTCCAATTCACCTGCACTTGAAAGCTGCTTGCCGATCTGTTTTTCAACTTCATCCTGGTTGGGTGTAGCTGAAGTGAACCCCGCGAAGTCAGACAAGCGAAACCGCGAATCCGCCAGCACCGGAACTTTGCCGGCTGAAGTCGCGTCCCGGGTGAACGCCGCCATCTGTGAATCGGCAACACCATAGTTGTAATCCGAAACTATTACCGCGTCTGAGCCCGCAGCGTTTTCGAGCACCTGTTCTCGCAGGCGATCGCTGAGCTTGGAATTGTTTAATCGACCGCCTTCATAATCGATTCGAATTACTTGCTGGCGTGTGGAGTGTAACTGGCCGGCGAGAATGCGAACCTTTGTTGTGGTAGGAAATTGAGCGGACGTGAGCACGCTATCGCAGTTCACTCCTGCAGCTTTGAGCTTTTCAATCAACGCTCGACCCGCTTCGTCTTCTCCTGTGACGCTCACGAGCGAGACCTGAGCGCCGAGGGAAGCGAGGTTCATCGCACAATTTGCGGCGCCACCCGGAACAGTCTCAGTGTATTCATGGTCCAGAATAAAAACCGGGGCCTCGCGTGAGACACGACTAATTGCGCCATAGATAAACTGGTCGGCAATAGAGTCGCCTACTACCAGAATTCGGCGCTGCGAAAATCGCCGGATGATGGCGATCAGTCGTTCCTGGAGTAAGGTTCGCTCGACGGTCACTTATTCGTCCTCAAGCGGATTCAGGCTACTCGTCGTAACGCAAACTGTTAGTTTGCGGACGGTTGGATTACGCGCAGCATCGCATCTAACTCACGATCCGCCAACTAACAGTTTGCGTTACCAGGACCGGCTTCAGCCGCTTCCTATAATTCGTTCGACTGCGTCTAATAAATTCTCCGCGACAAAATCAGGATGGTGTGCCCACGACTCACTTTGGTGTTCCCATTCGCCGCGGCCATACCCGCTCAATACGAACGCGGATTTCACGCCCGCATTTCGTGCCAACTCAATATCGCTGTAGCGGTCGCCGACCATCCAACTTTGGTATAAATCGATATCCAAATCACGGGCAGCGCGGGAAATGAGCCCGGGGCGCGGCTTGCGGCAATCACAATCCA
>JBGTCM010000295.1:0-9661 GCA_041748795.1 Pyrinomonadaceae bacterium | reverse complement strand
CAGTCAAAGAAGGGGATGGGGTGGTTTTTTTTAACTTTCGACCTGACCGCGCCCGACAACTTACGCGGGCACTGGCAGTTCCCGGTTTTGCAGAGTTTGACGTCATAGGCCGCCCCAGGATCGACTTTGTCTGCTTCACGGTGTACGACAGAACACTCCCCCTGCCGGTTGCTTTTGCCCCCTCCGATCACAAAAATGTTTTGGCCGAAGTTTGGGATACTTTTCGCGTGCGAAATTATCGTTTAGCTGAAACCGAGAAATATGCGCACGTTACCTATTTTTTTAATGGCGGCGTCGAGAGAGAGCACAAGTTTGAGCGTAGGCTGTTGGTGCCATCTCCCAAAATTGCGACTTACGATCTGCAGCCAGGGATGTCGGCGTTTCAGGTGACGGATAAAGTTTTGCGAGCAATAGAGGAGAGGGAGACTGACATCTTCATCGTGAATTTCGCGAACCCTGACATGGTTGGACATACTGGTAAACTGGATAAAACTATCGAAGCTTGTCAGTATGTAGATACTTGTCTGGGCTGGATCACCAAGGGGATAAGACAGGCTCGCGGAATCACGTTAATTACCGCAGACCACGGCAATGCGGAACAAATGATCGATCCCAAGTCTGGTGGGCCACACACGGCGCATACGACGAACCCGGTGCCGTTTCATCTGATCGACGAAGAGTCGCGGGGCTTGGAATTACGCGAAGGCGGCGCACTCGAAGACGTGGCACCAACGATTCTTGGTTTGATGGGTACTGAGCAGCCGCCGGAAATGACCGGACTTGACCTACGCAATCTGGATTAATTGTCTGGAAGATTTTAAGTGTTTGATCCTCGCAACATTCTGGTGATCGATTTTGGGCAACTCGGCGACGTCGTACTGAGTTTGCCCGCCTTAAAAGCGGTTCGGGACAGATTTCCGAATGCTCGAATCACGGTTGCAGTAGGGAAGCCGGGGGCGGAGGTGATTGAGCTGTCCGGCTACGCGAATTCGCTTCTGGTCGTCGACCGCGTAGCATTGCGAGATGGACCGAAGTTGATTTCGCTTGCGCGAATATTTCAGCTTGTTAAAAATGTCAGACGTTCCCGCTTTGACTTCGTCATCGATCTTCATAGCCTTTCCGAAACGAATTTGCTCGGCTTTCTCTCGGGAGCACCGAAGCGCCTTTACTCGCATCGTCCGGGAAGATCGCTAAATTACCTTGCCAACTTTTCCCCGCGTCCGCCCGCTGAAGATAACGCCAAACATTCTATCGAGCGCTATCTCGATGTGCTTGTGCCTTTGGGAATTAAGAATGTGCCGCCGGTGCCGCGCCTTACCACGCGTGCCGCCGATGACGCGATGGTTGAGAGGTTGTTGAAAAAAGAAAAGGCGGACACCGGCGCACCTCTTGTCGGTTTGTTTCCCGGGTCAGGTCATCCAGGACGTCGGTGGCCCCTTGAACGTTTTGTAAAGCTTGCCGATTACCTAACGCGCAACGAGGGAGCGCGGGTTTTAGTGTTCGCCGGGCCTGAAGAGAGTGCTCTTGCAAAACAGATGCGCCACGTCTTTCCTCCATCGACGATGATCTTCGACAAACTCACAATTCCACAGCTTGCGGCGGCTCAAGCCCGGGTGTCGGTGTTTGTATCAAATGATACCGGACCAATGCACATTGCCGCCGCCGTTGGCACGTCGGTGGTAATGTTGAGCGACCGTCCCACGCCCAACAGTTTCGTTCCAAAGGAACAGCATCATCGCGTTGTTTACGGAAGTCGGGTGGGCGAACTCACCGTAGAAGAGGTGTACAAGGTAACCTGTGAGGTGCTGGCAACCCGCCGCACTGAGGCGTTGTTTTCCAGATGAAGCGAACCACATTCATCGCCGTTACTCTTGTCATTCTTTTCCTGGTATTACTTGCAGCCCGCACAAATGTTGTAAGTCTGCAATCGGCCTCAGCGGTTGAGGATCGTGACGCCAAAACTCCGCGCGAAAAATCCACCGCCGTTGTTTCAGTCTCAGAGTCTGATTTCGCGAAGCGAATCGATCAATTGATCGATGAGAGTGGGTTTGCCTCCGCGCGCTGGGGGATCAGCGTCATCGCGCTTTCTGACGGAGCCACGCTTTACAGTCGAAACGCCGATAAGCTTTTTACTCCTGCGTCCAACATGAAGATATTTACCACCGCGGTGGCCCTGGACCTACTCGGGGCAGACTATCGTTGGCGCACGTCCGTTTTCGCCGGTAAGCCACCTGACACTAGCGGAACCGTTCATGGTGATCTCATATTGTATGGTCGAGGCGCGCCGGATTTAGTTTCCCATAATAGAAACAACAATCAGACATCGTTGGACCAACTCGCTGAGGATCTCTACGGGCGAGGCGTAAGACGCGTGCAAGGAAACATCGTCGGCGATGAAAGTTACTTTCGCGGCGACTCTTTGGGAGACGGCTGGCAATGGAACGATGTGCAGTGGTACTTCGGCGCCGAAGCGAGCGCGCTTTCAGTTGACGGTAATGAGATCGATGTCACTGTCCTCCCATCGAGCAGTGCTAAAGAACCACCGACTGTTAGATCCAACACCGGCGGAGGATATGTGACAGTTCAGAATCGAATGGTTGCCGGCAAACCTTCGACGCGTCCAACGATCGGCATGAATCGAGGTCTCTCCAATAACAACATCACTGTATGGGGGGAGTTACCTCCTGGCAGCAAAGGTTTTGGTGCTCGGTTATCCGTCTATAACCCTGCGCTCTGGACGGCTCATTTGTTTTTGGACGCGCTCAAGAAGCGTGGTATATCCATCGATGGACAAGCGCAGGCTCGTGACTCTCGAGTCGCTCCAAGTCAGAGGTTTAATCCCACCCAAGCCGTCGAACTGGCATCGGTAACCAGCAAGCCGTTAAGCGAGGTCGCTCGGATAACCAATAAGGAAAGCAATAACCTCTTTGCAGAACTGATCCTGCGTACGCTTGGGCGGGAGCGAAGCGCGATGTTGGAAACGCCTGAACCGCCTGGACGGGAACTTGGAGATGACGAAGCCGGAGCGGCTCTGGTGCGTTTATGGCTTGCTCGCGCCGGCATTTCGACAACCGCGCTTGCGATCCACGATGGGTCAGGGCTCTCGAGGCTAAATCTCGTGACACCTGAATCCACCGCGAGACTGCTGATCGCCGTATCGAAGACTGCATCAGGTCAAGTGTTCAAACAGTCATTACCGATCTCAGGTAAGGATGGAACCCTGGCCGGCCGACTCAAGAGCGTTAATGAACGCGTGATCGCTAAGACTGGATCGTTAACCTACGACAATTCATTGTCGGGATTCGCAACCTCACCCGAAGGCAAAGTATTCGCATTTTCAATCCTTTGCAACGATCACACCGGACGCGGCAGTAGTACTCGACTAATCGATGACATCACCGTGCTGATTGCCGCCTTTCCAAAACTACCTGCCACAAAAGCTCCGAACCCCAATAAATAACGCCATCTCAACACATCGTTGGCGCTAGACAAACATCGTTAAACTCAGATATTATTGGTCTGCCTTTTAGCGGACTTCCGTCAGAGGCTGCCTCGACGACCCATTTTCAAGTTCCCACCTGAAACTCGGAGTGAAATCAAATGTTAAGACCCATAAGCAGGATCGCTTCTGTTGCTCTCGCATTGACCGCATTCAGCGCAACCGCATTGGCGCAATCCACCCTTACAGCCAAGGCCAGCAATTTTGACACGCCATCTTCAGCTGTCGTTGTCGAAAGCGATCGCATCAGAGACGGTTTGGTAGGACCTGTTCGAAGAGTGAGAACGTCGATTTCAAAACTCTCAAGCGAATCAGGCAGGCCTCTCGAGGGGAAACAAGCCGTGCTCGAGATCGTTGCCTACGACATTAAAGGCAACAAAACTGAAAACCAATATTTTCCGGTGGCGGGGGCGAACCTTACTGGCAAGGAAGTTTACAAGTACGACGACAAGGGAAATATCAGTGAGATGACTCTCCTCAGTAGCGATGGATCGCTGATAAGCAAAGAGGTCTACAAATACGAGTTCGACTTCGCGGGTAACTGGAACAAGATGATGACGTCGGTGGCGGTTATCGATGGCGGCAAAATGTCGTTTGAGCAAACTGAAGTTACCTACCGCTCGATCATGTACTACCTGGACGAGAAGATGATGAAGATGGCCCAGGCGGCAGCTCCCTCTGCTGCAAGTCCGGTTCCTGCAAATAATACTGCCAATGTAGGGGTGACCGCGAACGCGCCGGCAAACTCTGGACAACCTTTGGCCGGCAACTCGTCGAAGAAAACATCCCCGTCATTGCCTGAATCAAAGGTCAGTTCGGATCAGTTGAAAGGCTTTGGATCGGTAGAAGGCGTTGCTACTAAGTCGAATGCAGGAGTTCAAGCTGGTGCGGTCCAACTCGAGTCCGAACCTCCTCCCGCTCGTGTTCCAAGGCCAATCCTGAAACCTGTTTCGGGTGGTGTGCTTAATGGGACTGCAATGAGTTTGCCGGCTCCAACGTATCCAGATGCGGCCCGCCGCTTGAGAGTTTCAGGTGTGGTAATTGTCGAGGTCGTTGTCGATGAGACAGGAAAAGTAATTTCGGCACAGGCCACCGGTGGACCGTCAGCTTTGCGTGATGTGGCTGTGCAAGCAGCGATGAAAGCACGGTTCTCCCCCACCAAGCTTTCCGGTCAGCCTGTAAAAGTGGCCGGCTCAATCAATTATAAGTTTGCTCTCGCTCAGTGAGTCGTTCAACGAAACGTGAAACACTGCGCTACGTCGTAATCTCCCGCCGGTATCTTCCTTTTTACAGGAGCTAATCTGATGGCATTAACAGGTCACCTGAGCGATCTCTCGCTTTCTGAATTAATTGAATTCTTTTGCAACCAACGCAAGACCGGGCAGCTTAAGGTTCTCTATCCTCAGGGCGAGGGCTATTTTTACCTTCAGAGTGGTTCCGTAATGGATGCTCGCATCGGTGTGCTGCGTGGAATCGACGCGGTTTACTATTCATTGACCCTACCCAGCGCGAAGTTTGAATTCGGCGCTGCTACCGAACCTATCGAGCGCACAATTAATCAACCGTGGACCCAAGTCGTGTTGGAAGGCTTACGACGCCTGGATGAAGGGGTTGTTCCTTCTCCTGCCTTTCCTCCTGACGACGAAGCCGATTCTAAAGAGGCAATCAATGGACCCGGCCACGCAATGGAGGGGACTTTTTCAGATCTCGAAACTTTGCGCGTACCGCCCTTCCTCTCCTTTATTAGCAAGGAATCTATTGCCAAACGGCGACACGTGGTTGCGGGCGCTGTCGCAATCGTCGTTCTGTTGAGCGTGGCAGCGATTGGTGTCCCCGCAGGTTGGTATGGTCGTAGGGAATCTTCGGCGGTGATTACACAGCCATCGAGTCCTGCAGTTAACCTCGCTCCATCGTCACCGGTGGTTACCGAAGTGCCTACAGTAGAGACAGTTGAACCTTCGGAGAACGTGGCTGCCCTCGCCGCCAAACGTCAGCGCGATAAGGAAAAAGTAGCGGCGCGCGAAGAGAAGATAGCAGCACAAAATCAGACGGTAGGGACAACGACTATTGCGCCTGCAACTCCGACACAACCTCAATCGAAGCCGTTAGCGCAACCTGAGAAGCCGGGCGCGAAGAAGGTCACCGTGACCGTTACGTATGATGAGTCGGGTCGTGTGACCCAAGCGTCCGGGGGAGATGCGAGCGCGGTCCGGATTGCGAGACAGAAGAGATTCCCTGCAGGTAAAGCAGGTTCAGCCACGATTACGATTCCGATCAACTAAAGCACTTAAAAGGTAAGGAGAAAAGGGGGAAAGGGAAACAATTCGTCCCTTTCCCCTTTAGCTTTTTCAGCGTTGGACACCGACCGTTCCCAAAATAACAAGCAGAGCACGTTTAAGCCCCGCGTCACGCCCGCGCGGGTCATACCACTCTTCAAGAGTGTGTGAGTTTGCTGATCGACCGCCGCCGCCCAAAGTCACTGCCGGAATCCCAAGCGAGATAGGAAAGTTTGAATCTGTCGAGGCTTGATTTAGGTGCGGAACCGTTCCCACAGCGTTGGTAGCTTCGCAGGCGAGCTTGATCAGATGCGAGTCTGCTGGTGTTTCTCCACCCGGCCGCTCGCCCATCAGTTCAACCTTCACTTCCAAGGGCCGCCCATTGTTGCGGCGTAGGCCATTCTCATCGTCTGCCGCTTCTCGAACCGCCCGACGAAAGAAAGCGTCGAGTTTCAGCAGTTCTTCCGAACTGGCAGAGCGCAGATCCACGTCCATGGCTGCTTCCTGTGGAATAGCATTGACGCTATTCCCGCCTTCTACACGACCAACATTGAACGTGGTACGTGGTTCCAGTGGCACCGGATAGGAAGCGAGCTTGGTAATCGCCCGGCCGAGAGCGTGCACCGGATTAGCAACGCCGAAATCGCCCCAGGAATGTCCACCAGCGCCCCGCAATACCACGCGGTAACGGCGAGAACCGAGGGCCTTGTTTGTGATTCGATCGATCTCGGCGCCATCGAAACTTACAAACGCGTCGATCCGATTGGCCCATTCACCCCTAGTGAATAAATACTTAACGCCGCGTAAGTTTCCTTCGCCTTCTTCTCCAACGGTACCGACGAATAGTACTGAGCCTACCGTACCGATCGCGCCTTCCTTTAGCGCCGCAGCAATTGCTAACAATGAGACCAGGCCGCAACCATCATCTGAAATTCCAGGCGCCAGTAACTTACCGCCCACACGTCGGACAGTGAAATCGGTGCCGGCCTGGAAAACTGTATCCAGGTGCGCGCTTACTACGAGCAGCGGCGCGCCCATCCTTCCTTTCCACAAGCCGAGGCAGTTTCCTTCATCGTCGATGTAAACGTTTTCAAGACCAAGCCCGGAAAATTTTTCACGCAAATATTCCGCGCGCGCTCGCTCACCAAACGGTGTCGCGGGAATCGAACAAATGCGAATCTGCTCTTCCGTTATTTCGTTGAGGTGAGAATCAATGAAAGCGAACGCCCGTTGTACCTGCGAGAAACTAAGTAAATCGTTGACGGCGACTGAAGGCGAAAATGCTTGTGCGGTAGACATAAGAACTTGCGTTTTCAAAGAGGCGACGGATTGCCAAATAACTCTTCCGACTCAAATCAATTGCATTATTTCATCGTCAGCCAGAACTGAAGATGCTTGTTTCGCGCGGTCGTAAATCCTTCCGACGCGTTCGTCGCTGGCTTCTATCCCTCGCTTTTCCAGCCAGTAAATAACATTTGATTTCCCGCTCATCGGTCCTATTTCCACTACCTGTTCCAGACCGAACAATCCAGCCGGTACGCCTGAATACACCAGATCCGCCAGCTCGTGATCACCCTTTTTATAACTTTTGATCACAGCGGCGGCGTGCACGCCCGTCGCTGTCCGAAAAGCATCGCGGCCAAAAACCGGATAGTTCAAAGGAATGGACCATCCACACGCTCGGGCTACTGACTGACAGTACTCTCCCAAGCGTGAGAGATCATTCTGAATCCAGCCCATCAACTTTAGATTCACCAGGAGTTGATCGATTGGAGTATTTCCAACCCTTTCGCCGATACCCAGCGCCGAGCCGTGCACCTGATCTGCGCCTCCTTGTATGGCGGCAACGGAATTGATCACACCAAGCCCCCGATCCTGGTGCCCATGCCAGTCGAGCCGGATGCCGCCTCCTTGTTCCTCAATAATGCTTTTCACAAAGCTAACAACTGAGCGAGCACCGTCCGGTGTTGAATGTCCTACTGTGTCGCAAACACAAACTGCCTTTGCGCCGCAACGAATCGCCGTGGTGTAAAGCGCGCGAATTGTTTCGGGATGTGCGCGGGTGGTGTCTTCAGTCACATACATCACTGGCAATCCTTCGCCAACCGCAAACGTTACCGCTTCTTCCGTAAGGTTGAGCAGTTTCTCCAGCGTCCAATCTTCCGCGAAAAACCTTATAGCCGACGACCCGATAAATGTGCAGGCTTCAATCGGAATACCCACTCGCTGCGAAATTTCGACGATTGGCAGGATGTCGTTGCGATGCGTGCGAGCGGCACAATTGGGCCGAATCTTTAATTTTTGATCGGCAATCTCGCGGGCCATTAACTCTACTCCGGCGGCGTGAGTTCCGCCGGCGCCCGGTAAGCCAATATCAGCGGTGTCAATTCCGAGAGCATCCATCAAATGGAGCAGCTCGATTTTTTGCTCAACTGGGGGTTCGCTAACAGAAGGAGACTGCAAACCGTCACGTAACGTTTCGTCGTCGAACCCGATGTGACGGTCAGGAAAAATCAACGCCGGATCGATGTTGTTCCAATCGTAAACTAATTCATCAACAGACACTCGCAGGAACCTCCGGCAATAGACTTAGTTCAATAATCCCCCTCGCCATGTAACTTAGACTGCAACGTAGCTTGAGGTCTTCGGATCATTAACTGTCCTGGGGAAGAAGATCGATTACAGCAATCGGGTATAGTTATGTCAAGCGGCCTTTAACGGCGCTTTTGACGCCAAGCGCCGTGGTGTTATAGCCTCTGTCGCGTTTCACCCGACTTGAAGTTTCGCGCTCTATTGTTCATCGTTGACAAGTAAAACTCCGTCCAAGGTTAAAATCCTCGCGCTGGGATCTGATCGCGCTGCTAAGATCCTGGCCGTTCGCGCCGCAATTGCACGGATTGCCGCGATCGATTCGTCATGGTCCGAAGCAACTGTATTCGCCCGGCGGGTCGAAACGCAGGTACCGGCGATGCCGATGAACGATTGGGAGTTGATGCAAGGTGCGCGTGAAAGGGCCCTCGCCGTGCGAGACTTGCTCAAACAACAGCGGCGTGATGCGGACATTTTTATTGGACTCGAAGGCGGGTTTCATTCGATGTCTATCGAAGGGGAGTGGCATATTTTCTTGCGCGGGTGGGCCTACGCCACTGATGGCAAGAGCGGAACCTTTGGCGCCACGCCTTCGATTAGCGTCCCCGAATCACTGGCAAAGAAAGTCATTGAGGGACGCCGCGAGCTCGGGCTTGTGATTGATGAAGTGGCAGGAGTGTCCGATGTCCGCAGCCGTCAGGGTGCCTGGGGAATTCTCTCCCGTGATTTAGTCACTCGCGCCATGAGCTTTGAGATGGCGCTGATTGCTGCTTTGGCACCCTTCTACAATAAAAAGATGTATGCCGGGAATGAGACTAACGAAGTTTTTGAATGAACTGAAGAGAGCCGTAATGGCACACTGGTGGTTTGCGGCCGCGGCCCGGACCGTTAGATAGCGCATCGATCCTGGGCCTTCAACTACAAATAAAACATGGAAGAACTTATCGCACAGGTTAACGACAAAGAACCGACCCCACATCCAAGGGCCTTCGCGGGATGGATCGAAGTAATCGCCGGTTCAATGTTCTCGGGAAAATCAGAAGAACTAATCCGCCGTTTGCGTCGTGCAAAGATCGCGCGTCAGAAGGTGCAGGTATTCAAACCAGACATCGACTCGCGATACTCAAACGATCACATCGTGTCTCACTCCGAAATGCGTCACGAGTCCGCCAATATCAAAAGCGCAACCGAAGTCCTGGCGAAAGTTGAGGGCGATACAGAGGTTGTGGGCATCGACGAGGGCCAGTTTTTCGACAACGAGCTAGTGAATGTGGCTAACACACTGGCTCGACGCGGC
>JBGTCM010000294.1:0-4956 GCA_041748795.1 Pyrinomonadaceae bacterium | reverse complement strand
GCCACGCGCGACAACGGTACGCGCTGGACAGAAGTACGCCGGTTCCTTCCGACCGAGTTTGAGGGCGCCGACGTTGAGCTTTACAGCGTTCGCTTTTCCAGCAAGAAGAAGGGCTGGGTAGTGGGGTCAGTGAGCCGTGACGATCGCGTGATCGATAGCATTCTGCTCAACACGGAGAACGGTGGGGAAAGTTGGCAAAGGCAGCGGGCGCCGAGCCGTTTGGAATTGATTCACATTGACTTTGCGAATGATAAGCGCGGTTGGATCGTAGGTTCCGAAGGCACGATCCTGGCTACCGTCGATTCCGGGCAGAGATGGACCAAACAAGAGTCTGGAACTACAGCAACTATCTACCACGTCGACTTCCGCAGTGAGAAAAAAGGCCTGGCCGTAGGCGAACGAGGAACGGTGTTGCGCACGACAGACGGTGGAGCCACATGGACCACCGTGACATCTCCCGCGCGTTCGACGTTGCTGAATGTGAAGGTGGTAACCGATGACGAAGGATGGGCGATTGGGCGAGGGGGCACAATCCTTCGCACGGACGATGCAGGTTTAACCTGGATTGAACAGGAATCAGGCACTAAACAGAACCTGTATGGCCTGTATTTCGCGAAAAAAGTAGGCTGGGCCGTCGGCGCGGATGGAATGCTGCTACGTTACGAACAGTGAGCGGAGTAAGAAGACAGGAGACGGAGGACAGGAGACGGGAGGCAGGGGGAAGATGTCTCAGTGTCGGTTCCGGTCTCCGGTCTCCGGTCTCCGGTCGATCTTCTCTTCGGTCGTTTGTCTCCGGGTTCCCCAGAAGAAATGTTGCGGTTTCATTGTTAACCTTGCGAAAGGGGGAAACAAAGCAACCAAGAGTCCCGTATAAGACATCTCAACGACGAGGTTATTAGGATGGTCGTAGCAATACTAACGACCACCATAACACTCGGTTCCTCCTGTGATTTACGCCCGGCATGTCGCAAACGCCGGGCGTCTTTTTGTGTAAGGCAAACTGTTAGTTTGCTGACGTCAGGCAACGTGTTACTTAGCTGAGCGGAAGATCGTAAGTGATCTGATGCGCCGGGTCGGCAAACTAACAGTTTGCGTTACACCCGAGATAGCTTATGACGTGCGGCTGCCCGTGAAGTTAAGGGCGGGCGAATCCTGGAAACTAATGTTTCCTTCCATTTGTTCAGCTTCGACCTCACCGGCGATTTGAGCTTCCATCGCGTGTCCGGCAACTTCAAACGAAACAATTGCCGCGAACGACTCTCCATCGAAGGTTGCCGATAGAAGTTCACCATTCCCCATTTCGGATTCAACGCGTCCAGACAGTCCCTTTACCGTGTTGGCCAGAATTAGAGTTGCCGGGATGCTCTGGCCAAGCGGCGTTTCAATCTGCAGAGACCAGTCGCCCGCGAGAGTAGCCTCTACCGCAGGAGAAGTTGCAGCGCCGCCGGATGGGCGAGCCTTTTTCTTACCCGAGGTGCTGTAGAGCTCGACATCCTCGGCGTAATCTTTCACCTGATCCATAACGCTCGCACCGTCACCTACGATCACGATCGCAGCTTCATCGGGCTTTACGTACTTCTGTGCAACTCCCTGGATCTGTTCAACCGTAACAGCCTGCACCCGGCTACGATAAATCTCTAAGTAGTTATCAGGCAGGCCAAACATCTTGATCTGTACCAACTGATCGATCAAGCCCTCCTGGGTCTCCAGCCGGATGGGAAACACACCAGTGAGATACGACTTTGCATCCGCAATCTCTTTTTCGGAAACTGGCTCGGTGCGAATTCGGTTAAGCTCGTAAAAGAATTCTTTGAGTGAGTCTTTTGTGACCGGTGTTCGCACTTCGGCGGTCGCTCGAAACGTTCCGGCCGTGCGTCGGGCGTCCAGACTCGAGTAGGCGCCATAGGTGTAGCCCTTCTCTTCGCGCAGGTTCATGAAGAGGCGGGATGAAGCGTTAGCGCCAACCACCGTATGCATCAGCAGAAGGGGAAAATAGTCGGGGCTGGTTCGCGTTAGTCCGGAGTTGGCAATGATGATGTTTGCCTGGGACGAGCCCGGACGATCGATGACATACGCGGAACGAGACGTTCGTGAGGGGGGGCTTGGAAAATCATCGCCAGTCACTGCCCCCTGTGACCATCCCGAGAACAATTCCTCGACGCGTTTTAAAGTCGAATCTCGATCTACATCTCCAGCAACGACCAGCACTGCATTATTAGGAACAAACTTCGAGCGATGGAATTCGATTACTCGATCGCGAGTGACCGCATCGACAGACTCCGGAGTTGGCGCCGTAACCGAGTAAGGGTGATCGCCAAACATTACTTTGGCAACCATCTCGTTAGCCAAAAAGGAAGGCTGAGCGCGCTGTTGTTTCAAGCTCTCTTTCGTGTTTTGTTTGACTAGCTCGACTTCGTTTTCGGGAAACACTGGCCGTAACACCACGTCGGCCATCAACTCGAAAATCTCTTCCTGGAAGGAAGTGAGCGACGATGCCGCGATCGTGGTGTAGTCAGAATTCGCGCCCGCCTGAAGTGTGGCTCCCAATCGCGCAACTTCGTCTGCGATCTCACGGCTGTTTCTCGATTCCGTCCCTTCAGTCAACAGGCCGGTCAGCATATCCATCAACCCGGGAAGCTCTTTCGGGTCGTGGGCGTCACCTGTCCGAAGCGCGAGTCGAAAGCTGACAAGAGGAAGCCGCTTGTCCTCGATAATCACAACGGTTAATCCATTTACAACCGTCGTCTCGAATGCATTGGGGAGTTTTAGTGCACGAGGTGGAAGCGGTGGCGGTGGCTGTTGAAGCGTACGTTGCTGTGGATTCATTTACGTGTGCAAGGGTCCCGACCCGGTTTCAGTTTGTTTTGGTGGATCCGCCGGTTGCTGCGGCGGCTCTACTTTTCCGCCTGACGACGTTCCCAACGCGGCACCGGCTTCGACTTCCGGTTCTGATGGAGCGCTCTTCGGTACCTGCGGAGGAGGTGCGGCCGGCTGTTGAGGCTCGCCTGGCGGTTGCGGAGAGGCAGCCGCGGTTTCACCTTCTTCAGCGGCGGCAACCGGAACAATGTCCAGCACTACCCGGTTGTCCACGTCGAGAAAACGCTCTACCGAATTCTTAATTTGCTCGGGCGTGATCGCCAAATATTGATCGAGCTCTGAATCCACCAGCGAAGGATCGCCATCATATAGTGCGTATTCCGCCAGTCGCTGGGCTCTGTACATCGTGGACTGTCGACCGCGAACGACATCGTTGCAAAGCGAGTTTCGAAGTTTTTCCATCTCCGCAGCCGATGGACCAGACGCTCTCAACGCCCGGATTTCATCGAAGATTTGTTCGCGAATTGCCGCGACTTCCTCTCCCGGCTTTGGTAGAGCAAAAATGTAAATCGCGGAAGGACCCCGGCGTTCGTCGATGCCTCCCTGAATGGAGACGACCGACTCGTCGCCTTTTACCAGCTTCTGGTAGAGACGGGAACTGTCGCCTTCGAATAAAAGATCCGCCGCCAGTGAGATTGCATAGAACTCAGGTGTTCTTCGCGGCGGAATTTTCCACCCCAACACAAACGCGGGAGCAGGCGCCAGCGTGTCGTGGTAAACCTCCTGGGTCGTTGCCACATCTTCCGGCTCGCTCGTGTCGACAGGAGGTGGCGGAGGCTGGCTGGGAATGTCGTCGAAATACTTGTGCACCAGTTCAGAGGCTTCCGCGCTATCGAAATCGCCGACAACGGTTAACACCGCATTGTTCGGCGCGTAATAGATTCTGAAAAACTCCTGTATGTCTTCAATCGTAGCCGCATCGAGATCTTCCATCGAGCCGATTGTCGAATGTGCATTGGCCGGGTTTCGATAGATTAGTTCGTTGGTGCGAAGGAAGGCGTTGACATACGGCTGGTTGTCGTAACGGAGTCGTTTCTCCTCCTGGACAGCACTCCGTTGGTTGTCGAGGTTCTCCTGTGTAACCTTGAGCGATCGCATGCGGTCGCTTTCGAGCCAGAGGGCCAGCGGTAGATGACTGGCTGGTAGTGTTTCGAAGTAGTTGGTCCGTTCAGTCGAAGTGGTCCCGTTCATCGTCCCGCCGGCGTTGAAGATGTATTGAAAGTGCGCGGCCTTGGGAACGTTTTCCGACCCTTGAAACATCATGTGTTCAAACAGGTGTGCAAAGCCGGTTCTGCCTGGTTTTTCATTACGCGAACCGACGTCGTAATAGATAGATACAGAAACGACCGGCACGGCGTGGTCTTCGCAAAGAATGACGCGGAGACCATTGGCGAGTTTGAATTGTGTGAGCGGGGTCGGTGAAAGCTTGAATCTTTCGGCCACTTTAATCTCGATTCATCGAAACTTATTTTGAGCGTGAGTCTCCACTGGTGGGAGACTCACTTTTTTGGTTGGGGGGACTGCGACAAGCCGCTCAGGACGGTTCAACCATGCCACGCAACTCGGCGCGTAGTCTTTCAATCTCGGCGAGCTTTTGTTGTACTCGCTCGAACAGCGCCGTTTGAGTCTTTATGCCTTCTTCGATCAAAAACGCTGCCGCTTCGGCACGTGTACGAAAGATGCCGGCCGCCACGAGTTGATCGACTTTTTCCTGGGCTGAGGGGGAAATCTTGACAGCCACTACGTAATCATCCTTCGCCGCGATGGCGCGTTCAATGGTGCGACTAATATCGCGCCCGATCGCGCTCAACGATTCCGGAATACGTGAAGCAATATCTCGGACTGACGAAGCGGTGCGGTTTCTATCAGAGTCACCTTCCGATTCATCATCACTTAACATTAAGTCATCAACCGTTTCCGACGGCTTTGCTTCTTCCTTTTGATAAGGACCACCCTGATATGGACTGCTCATATGTCAAACTCCTTATACCAACACGAATTTCGGTAAGTCGTTTCTATATACGTTGTGGCTTTTAGATAGGTTCATTCTACGGACGCCTGAGAAGGGGCGTCAAGCGA
>JBGTCM010000293.1:0-6686 GCA_041748795.1 Pyrinomonadaceae bacterium | reverse complement strand
ATTGCCGGAATTTACGTTCCGGCTCTGAAAAGACCGGAAGGAAAAACAGACCCCGACCCGAAGACCACGCTGAGGCTGAAGGAAGTAATGTCCAATCTGCTAAACGGCAAACACGACCCCGCTTTATTTACGCCCCCGATGCGCATCTTTCTGAAGACATACACCGGGAAAGGGTTTTGGCAATGGATTGCTTATCAAGGCGCGTTGACTTCTTTTACTTTTTCAGATCGCGAAGATGCGGGCGATAGGTACCTTTTACGTTACAGGGTAGGTTTAGGCGGCAATCCCTATTGGATTTCCTTCAAGGTAATGAAGGATGGCAAGATAGCTCAAATCTACAATTCATGATTGGTAATAAATGTGGAGGCAAGCGTTATCTCGATACGATTACGCCGTCTAACAAATCGCTGGAGTGGACGGCGAATAGCGCGGCTTTCATGCGCGAGACTTGCGTGGTAATCAGATTGTGTGCGCCGCCCCTCAGCTCAAGCGTTCGACGCCTTCGATCCTTGCACATCTGGAGTTTGAAGATATGAGCCGAGCTGCAAAGAGTTTGTTTGTTTTTGGACTGTACCTCTGCGTCTTAGGCATGTTCCTGTTGCTTTTCCCAAATTTTCTCTTGCGCTTTTTTGGCGCGCCGCCGACAGACGAAGTCTGGATCCGCATTAACGGAATGTTCATCCTTTGTCTATCGTTCTTTTATGTTCAGGCGGCGCGTCACGAGTTGACGTCCTTTATTCGTTGGACCGCCTGGGCACGCGTCGCCGTCATTTTTTACCTGACCGCCTTTGTGATACTGCTTGGGGCTCCAACGGCTCTCCTACTGTTCGGTTTGGTTGACTTGCTGTCTGCCGCTTGGACGTTAATGGCGTTGAACCGCGATGCAGCGGCTTGAAATCAATTATCTGACGTGGCGCCCTCTGCCGGCACGGCGTCGAACAAAGCCTTGCAGCTGACGGCGCGATAGCATGCTTCTCAAGTAACCTCATTCCTTCAGCTTGAATGCTGATCGCGCGCCGCAGCTGAAGGCCGTTGGATTGCTTCCGCTGATCTTGGGAATTCGCCTATCATGAACGCTAAATATGAAGGTGCGTGAAGTTCTTAAGCTGATAAGAAGATGGTTGGTACTTGGTAACGACCGAAGGCAGCCACCGTCAGTTCAAGCATCCGACCAAGCCCGGGCGGGTCACGGTCTCCGGGCATCCGAGTGACGACGTGCATCCGAAGACCTTAAAGAGCATGTTAGTGCAAGCTGGATTGACGAAGTAGGAGATTGAAACTATGCGTTATGTGATGATTATCGAAGAAGGCGAAAGAAACTACTCTGCTTACCTGCCCGACCTGCCGGGCTGTATCGCTACCGGCAAGACCCTCGAAGAGGTGAAGCAAAGAATGAGTGAAGCGGTTGCGTTGCACCTGCGCGGTATGCGTGAAGATGGTTTGTCGATCCCTGAGCCGGTTAGCCATGTCGAGTATGTTGAAGCGGCGTAGCGCGTTTCGGTTACGCCGCAATCCAACAAAGGCATGCAGCGGACGCGCAATTAGCATGTCTCTCACGCGAGGCTTATCTCAATCGACGGTTCGTGCGCGCTGCTGATGCCCAGCGTTATGCTTCTATTTTTTAACGGCAGTTAGGTATCAGGAAAGGCGAAGTCATTTATGGGGTTCTTCAATCACAAGTCTCAACAGAACTTTCCTTTCTCTTATGAGCGTGTCTTTCAGGGATTAGTCTTCATTTTGGAACCGGCTGGATTCAATGTGCTTATCAGCGATATGTTGATTGGTCGAATAACTGCCAGTACTTCAATGTCGGCTTTTTCATGGGGTGAAAATATCGTAATTATGGTTGAGAAGATTGATGAGGCTAATACACTAATTACCATTGAATCCAGCCTGAAGTTCGGCATGGCGGGAGCGCATCGTCATTGGCAAAACATAGAAAGAATCATAGGAGGTTTGAGCTATTACCTGCAGAATGGTGATCTATGGCCAGAGGCACAATCATCTTCTGCCTCAACAAGTAAAAAGCAAGGAATAGCTGCGGGGATTATTCTGGCGTCTATCTTGCTTATCATAATGATCTTGTTCACCGTAGCGGCTAACATTGAATGATTTTATGTTGCGCAAAGCATAACAAGCCTTGCAGCTGACGGCGCGACCAGCATGCTTCTCAAGTAACCTTATTCCTTCAGCGTGAATGCTGATCGCACGCCGCAACTGAGGGCCGCCGTTAGGCCGCATCTGATTGAGTAACACAGGCTCCCTCTGTGAATGGTCGTAGCTAGGAGGTGGTTCATGAAATCCTATTTTGTCGCTGCACTCAAACTGGGAATCATGATGTCACTCCTACCTTCAATCATGGCTTCCCCAAGTTTGGCCCAGGAGATTACTGATCAGGATTCCTCTGATTTAAAGATTGCGCGCCCCGCCTATACGAAGACACGCCCGAAGGTTCTTTTTGATGAGGCTCATTTCAACGTCCATACTAGTGGCGGCCGCTACAAGCGGTTCGCTGACCTTATCACCAATGACGGATACCAAGTTTTTCCAAACAAAGCGAAGTTTCAGGAGAAGACCCTGAAAGGTCATGACATTTTGGTGATCGTCTCCGCGCTCGGAGCTAATCGAGACACGAACCCTCAACAGGCAGACAACCCTGCTTTCACTGAACGCGAATGTGATGCTGTCCGAGATTGGGTTTGGCGAGGCGGCAACTTGCTGTTAGTTGCGGATCATGAACCCACGGGCGCTGCCGCTCAGAACTTAGCTCAACGCTTCGGAGTAGATTTGCGCAACGGCTCGGCCATGGAAAGCTCAACCGCGAACCATCTGATTGGCTGTCCGGGGTGCATATTCTTCACCCGCGAAAATGGTCTCTTAGGCGATCATCCGATTACCAGAGGGCGTGATATGAGTGAGCGTGTCCCAGGAGTGATGACCGGTGTCGGACTCTCGCTGAAAGGGCCGGATGGCAGCACTGCCATTCTCAAACTAGCAGACACCGTTTTCGACGAACTACCAAGCGGAGAGAAAATCCCGGCAGCCGGTCGCGCTCAAGGGATTGGGTTGAAGTTCGGCAAAGGGCGCGTGGTCGTCATAGGCGAGGCGGCTGTAATCTCCGGTCAAGCCACCGGGCGACCTGGCACGAACATAGATCGTTGGGGTAGGCACAACCGGGGGATTGATGCCCGGCAATTCGCCCTCAATATCATGCATTGGCTTTCAGGCCTACTCAACTAGAGCAGTATGATTAATACCTTTGTCTAACGGCGATGCAGCGTAACAAAACTCTCGGCAGCATGACGACGGTTTGTGGGTTCGCTTTTACAAAGGCGTCGCTCTTCACATAACCTTCGACTTACCAAAGCTTGTGGAGACGCCGGAAGAGGCGCTCTTGATGGCGGGTATTGACGTTGGAAGTACAGCCGCTCGAGTGAAGGCTCCCATTGCTGACCGCTGGACAGGTAATTTCAACGGGATTAATTTCAAAGATGTTGCTGCACTCAAGTTGGACTCTTCCATGAAAAAATATTCCACTGTCCAAGCTGAACTGGCTCCGTGATGTGGATGTTCGCTGCGCATAACATAGCCACACTCGCGGAAAGACCTCGCAGACAGAAGAGCCGATACTTTCTCGTGGGGGCGTGCCTGGCGCTCGCCGTGACTTTCGTTGGATTCTTCAAGACGTTCATCCTCCCGTCTGCCCGCGGCACCTTTAGCGCGCCCTTCGTGATTTATCTCCACGGCGGTCTGCTGTTTCTGTGGGCAGCACTATTCGTCACGCAGTCTGTGCTTATACAGACGAGGAAGCCGAAGTTACACAGGCAGCTGGGCTTCCTCAGCCTCGGCCTGATACCTGGCGTGGTCATCTCCACCGCGGCGGCGGGCGTCTATGTGATGAAGAGGGACCTCTCGGCCGGCGGGGGGCAGACCGCGGTGTCGAGCCTGGTCGGGAACTTCACCACTCCGATCCTCTTCGCGGTTCTGGCTGGCGCAGCGATAGCGTACCGGCGGCGGGTCGAAGTCCATAAGAGGCTCATGCTGCTGGCCATGATCGCCATCATCTGGCCGGCATTTTTCCGGTTCCGGCATTACTTCCCCCCGGTCGCGAACCCCGAGTTCGTTTTCGGATTCGTCCTCCCTAACAGCATGGTGTTGGCCGTGATGCTTTGGGAGAAGTTGACGGTAGGGCGCGTGCACCCGGTGTATCTCACGGTGGGGTCGGCCTTAATCGTCTGGAATTTAGCGGAGACCTATTGGTTTGATTCGGCCGGCTGGCGCGTTATCGCCAACTGGCTCGCCGGCTTTTTCCTGTAAGCGCCGCGCCGGCAGGTTAATTATTTCCTCCAGCGCACCGCCTGACAACGGCATGCACCCGAGCCCGAATGGCGTTGCTCTCATGCGCGAGACTTGCTTCAATTCAGCGATTCGGCGCGGCCGCTGATCCCCATCGTTCGGCTGCTTACAAGCTGAGATAATCGTAGGAGAAGTTGATGAGCGATACAACCAACTTAATAGCCGCCTTAGAAAATGCCCCTGGTGTCATCATTCCCCTTATTCGTGAGGTGCCGCCCCAGTTCCTGAAGCGCCGGCCCAGTCCGACGAAATGGTCCGCTTATGAACACGCTTGTCATCTCTCCGGCAGTGATGGGCCATTCCTCGCGCGCCTCGACTTGATGTTGTCTGCTCCAGCGCCTTTCATAAGTGCCATCCATAATTCTCCAGAGGTGGAATCGGGAGCGCTACTTAGCGTTGATTTAGACGAAGCACTCGACCGGTATGTGATAGAGCGAGCCAGTCTGGTTAAGAGGCTGCAGGAACTATCGGTGGAGGACTGGCAGCGAACGGCAGAACATGAGGCATTCAGTCATTATTCGGTATGGATCATGTTCCGGCATCTGCTGAACCACGAGATGTTTCATGCCTACAGGATTGAAGAATTGCTGCTAAAGAAGGACTGGGAATAGGTAGAGACAACAGCAGGTCGCAGCCTAACCAGTCGTTTGGGTTTACGCTCAACGCGCCGCCGAACAAGCCTTGGCAGCTGACGGCGCGATAGCATGCTTCTCAAGTAATCTTCTTTCCTTCAGCTTGGATGCTGATCGCGCGGCGCAACTGAGGGGCCAGCCTTATGAGTCACTTCTATTTAGGGGTGATAAATTTACACCACTTGTAGTTTTACTTAATCGGGGAAAGGAGATCCATCAGATGTCAAAACGCATTACTTTATTGTCCGCAGTTATCGCCACTCTCATACTGGTTTGTGGTCAGATGAGCAAAGCGCAAACACCGCAAACCTCAAGCGCGGACGAGACTGCCATCCGACAGCTCGTACAGCAACTTCAAGACGGCTGGGCAGCAAAGGATGGTAAGGCGTTCGCAGCCCCGTTTACCGCAGACGCCGACTACGTTGTAGTGGATGGCGCGAGGGCAATCGGCAGGGAGGCCATCGAAAGAGGTCACACAGGGATCTTCACTACCCACCTAAAGGACAGTACTAATGTCGCCACGGTCAAAAGCGTCCGCCTCCTGCGTCCTGACGTGGCGCTCGTCCACGTCGAATGGAATTTGGAAGTTCGCGCTAACGGCAAAGCGGAAAAACATCGTGCGATGAGCACAATGGTGATGACCAAAGACGCGGGTAAGTGGAGTATTGCTGCATTCCAGAATACGCCTATTCAGGAGCAGAGGCGCTAGGCACATTCGGCGCGCCAAACGGCAGGTTAGAAGAGAATTTCAGAATGAACCGGAAAAAAATGAAATCACCAAAACTCAATTCAGTTAAGCAAGCGACGGAAAAACCTGCTTCCCGGGTCAACGACCGAAACCGGGCGTTGGAAGAATGGCGCGAGGAGACTCTGGACCGCATGTGTGCGCTGATTCTTGAAGCCGACCCCGAGATGATCGAGGAACGGAAATGGAAGAAGCCGTCGAATATGATGGCAGGCGTCCCGGTCTGGTCGCACAACGGAATCGTCTGCACAGGGGAGACGTACAAGCATGTCGTGAAGCTTACATTCGCGCAGGGAGCCAGGATCCCAGACCCATCCGGCCTCTTCAATTCCAGTCTGGAAGGCAACATGCGAAGGGCGATAGACATTCACGAAGGCGAGAAGGTCAACGCGCGCGCGTTCAAGGCGCTGGTCAAGGCCGCGGTTGCCCATAACAGCCAGCCCGCGAAGAAGGCCGACGCGAAGGCCACGCCAGGTGGGACGAAGGCCAAGGCGGTGAAAACTCCTTTCCGGCGGCAATCCGCAAATCGCAAAGGCCGATGGTGACGCTCCGGTGCAGGCGTACATCCGAGCGATGCCTGGCTGGAAGAGCGAGCTCGGCAAGCGTCTCGATGCGATCATCGCGCGCAACGCTCCGAAGGTGCGCAAGGCTGTGAGGTGGAACTCGCCATTTTACGGCATCGAGGGCCAGGGCTGGTTTGTGTCGTTCCACGTCTTCACTCGCTACGTCAAAGTAACTTTCTTCAGCGGCACTTCGCTGCGGCCGGTTCCGCCGGGTGGCACAGAGAAAAGTAAGGACGTTCGGTGGATCGACATCTACGAAGACGACCAGCTCGACGAGAAACAGATGGCCACCTGGGTGAAACAGGCCGCTGCGTTGCCCGGCTGGATTCCGTAATGCCCGTCGTAAGGCTCTATCACCGCATAACGCCGATGAGCTGCGAAAGCGATAGC
>JBGTCM010000292.1:0-9705 GCA_041748795.1 Pyrinomonadaceae bacterium | reverse complement strand
TTGCGCAGCGCGCTTGAGGCAAACCCGAGATCAATTCCTTTACGTGAGCGGATGCGCGAGATCGGTATTTCGCAGAACCTGAAGGAAGAGGCCGCCCGTCAGTGTTTGGCCCTGGCCAGTCTGTATATCGAGCGCGACGAGTTTGAAAGCGCTTACGATCGTTTACTGGAAGCTAAACATCTCGACGCGCGGATAAACATTGCCGGGGGACTGGAAGCGATTCGCCGGGCACGACGTCCTGATCTGGAACCTGGACCAACTTCCGCGGCCCAGAGAAGTGACAAGCGTTATGTCACGCTCGCTGGCGACATCGCGATTATCAATGTCTTCGACGCCATTCAAGTAATCGAGAATGCGAAGCTCAACGGCGCTCTGGTGCTCTCAAACGAAAGACAAATGGGACGCATCTTGTTCAATGGCGGAAAGATTGTGGACGCTGAGGCCGGTGGCGTTACAGGTGGCGAAGGCTTTAGGCGTATCGTTGAAATTACTAACGGTAATTTTGAGTTTCAAAAGTCTGAACAGGAGTTCCCAACCCGCATCCAGGCCGCCAGCAACACCAACCTCATCCTCGACACGCTCAGACAACTCGACGAAGCAAAGCAGTAAAGTAACTTCACAACGTTGGCTTCAGTACGTGCGACGGCAGTCAGGTCTTGTTTTAAGAAGCAAAAAGGCAATCCACGAATCACACGAACGAACACGAATCAAACCGTCACTTTCGTGTCATTTCGTGTGATTCGTGGATCGTCCCCCCGCGCGACTTCACTGAAGGGCCGATGACCCGTTCCCGCACGTGGCTATCGCCTGGACCACCTTTAACTGTCCTGCAGTTGATAACTCACGAAGCGAAGATCGAGCAAAGGTTTGTTGTCCGAGTCCTCCGCCTGGGAGAAGAGCGTGACCTCGAAGGATACGGCAGCGTTTGTATGAGATGGATTCACCTTCGTGTCCCAATCAACGATGAATTTCGCGAGATCGGAAGCAAAGGCGTTTATGTCTGTGCCCGGCGTACTGTCGCCATTGATTGTAAGGTCAACTGACGGCACGAGAACCACCGGCATGTATGTTGTGAGACCATTCGGCACGTCGTCCGTAGAATCCGCAGGGGATGCGACAGCGCTGACTAAATCGTAACCGAAGCCGGCGCTAATCCGGAGCGGACGCGTAGCTCCTCCAGGTGCTGCGGGGCGACTGAGCAATTTAGTTAGAAACGTCTGTAAAGCCGCTTCGAGACCATCGAGATTACCCTTGCCAATTACAAACTCCTTAGTGTGAATCAGCAGAGGAACCAGCGCCGAACGGAAAGCTGTGTAAGGCGTGCTGTAAACAAACAGAGGTGAGGTCTGTTCCCCATCGATCAGGTCGGCATTGCGATCTACGGCAACGCTCGTATTAGTGTCCGCAATCATCACAATGTCGAGCTTGGCCAAGCCATCGTTGTCGATGTCCGCCCTCGCCAGACTAACTTTGTATTGCGACACTCCTCTCGGCACGGGTGGCAGATACTGGTACGTCGCTGTCGCGCCCGACGACGAAAGAAACTTCAGCTCCTGGAACTCTTTGCCGGTGAAAACGGAGAGAGTTGGCCAGAGCGGCGCCGTGTTGTTGGCGTCGGCAAAAAGTTCCAGTTCCGTCAGATGTTCACTGTCTCCGGAATGACTTATTGAGTAGGCATAGGTTCCGGGCGCAATCTCGCTTCCCAGCGCGCGCATTGCCAAGCGCTGTAGCGGCTTCTGGAGCGTCGCGTTTGTGGGCCATGCCGCAGCCACGTCTGATGCAATCGTGGCAAATGCGCTCACAGCATTTGTCGTGGCTTTGCCCGGAACACTTCCAGGCACAAGCTGAGTCAACAACGCGAGATCGGTTTTCAGCGCTTGATAGACGGCGAAGAATTGCGCCAGGGTGAGGAAGATGGGATCGGAATCTTTTAATGCGGTCCCGTTATCGCCCGTGCCCAGAGGCACCCCAACTTCGAGTTTCAAACGTCCAGTGTCCTGATCGGCGTCCTGATGTGAATAAACGACATTGGCTTCCCATCGAACTACCTGTTCGACGGTTGGTTGATCCGGAAAGCTCGGAGTCGCGACCTGCGAAACCAGTGTGGGTGGCAACGGATAGGCACGCAGAGGGATGGGCAAGGTGACACCATCAACCTGTCCATTCGTATCGTCGAGCGGATGCACCAGGGTTAGCCAGCTTGACGACTGGTATCCGTTGGGATCGGGCGGTCCGGATGGCACCTCGATCTCGGCAACTGCGTAGTCCAGATCCACTACGGCATTTCGCTGTTGCGCCGGCGACTGCACAGTCAGAAGAAAAGTTGCCAGCGCCGGGTCCGCTTCGGTTGTTTGCGTGAGTGGTACCTTCGCATTGGAAAGCGACGCATTGCGCACCGGCGCTTTGGTGTCAGGCTGACTGAGAGTCGGCTTGCCTGATAAGCGGGGCGCCCTCACAGGATCGCTGTACGATGAAGTGACATCCACGCCCAGCTGTACGAGGCTGTTGATGGAGTAAGCCGATGACAGGGTAACGAGCAACTCTTGCCCCATCGTTGCAATCGCCTCAGTGCGCCTGCTGTCCGCATCTCCATATTGCCCGGGATCGCCGTTGTCCATTACATACTGAAGCCGTCCAGCGATTGAAGCGGCGAGGGTCCTTTTGGCCGCCATGATTTTCTGAAAATCGTCAGTCGACACCTGGCTTGCCGGCACTGCGTAGGTCGGCGAGAGCATTAGATCCATCGCCGAGAGAAATTGGGCGCCCCACACGTCAAGATCGATCGACGCAAACGTGAGAGGTTGTGCAACGCCCGAGAGACCTTCGCCAGATACATATGGGGTCACAGGGGCCGTTCCCGAGACGAGCGATGTCGACAGGGGTGGAATCGCAAACGAACGTACGAAAGAGGCGTCCTTAAACTGATAGGAGATCGGAGAACTACCTGCCCGCCCGAAGTTGACTAACCAGAGACGTCTTTGACTCGCGTCATCCGTTTCAATCGCAGGATCACCGGTCGCAACGCGCACACCTGGAATTGCTTTCTCAACCGCCGTAGCAAACGCATCGAGCGACAACACCTGGCCATCGTCGCCACCAGTCGCAGTCTGCGGGGGAACGTCAAACGTACTTGAAGAAACGCTCGCCACGTCTTTGAACTCATCTGCGATCCAATCCGGTGAGCGCGCCTCCGTGACCGTAACGCCCAGCCGAACAATCGGGCTCTTGAAGGTCGGCACAATCGTTAGGCTAACTGCACCTTCAATAACACACGGAAGAACCAGGGCATTTGCCGGCACCATCGCTACGTCAGCAAAAGCCGCCGCAAGATCGTCGATAGAGGGCGGTGTGCCGCCGGGATCCGTAAAAATACCGATCAAGGCATTGAGCGTGTCTGTCGCTTTTGTGACCCACTGCTGGCCGCCATAATTAAGCGTCACACCCGGCGCAATGAATCCGCGCACGGCAGCATTTGTCCGTGCAACACAGGCGACGTCAGGCTTCCCGTCAGCGGAAACAATACCGTAGCGATTGGCGATTGCCGCCAGCGTGTCCTTCCCGTCGTTAACCGCGATGGCCACCATAGGTGGACAGAGCCAGAAAGCGGTTGGGCGCACGAAATTTGGTGCGGCAGCATTGTCGTGGGCCAGGCTTTCCGGCGTCACCGTCACATTGATACCGGCGAAGGCCTTCACCAGAGACGCGAATGTGGACGACTCATCGGTATTCACTGTCAACGGACTGTTCGCTGTGTGGACAGTCGCATTTGGCATGAACAACCCTGGCAGATCGACGTTGAGCGTTCCGAGTAAACCGGGATCGTTGCCGGCGAACTTCGCGGCGATCGTTGCAATGTCGGTATCAGTCGAAAGGGCACGGTAAGGGGCGTGCCGATCCACTCCGTTGTTTGTGACAGTGGCAGGGATCGTGAGCTTCGCGGTTGCCGCCAACGTCGCATTACCATTAACGGCCGCCGGGTTGGCCGGCTGCAACTTAAAGTAAAGAGCGAGACCGAGCGCGGCCAGAGGGACGTTGTTCTCGGTCGCAAATTGTGCCAGCGTTAAGCCGTCGCCAGATGGAGCGACAGCGCTACCTGGTCCGATGTAAAGCGATGTGCCGGTAGCGTAGAGATTCGCCAGATCTACGTTTTCGTCTGCAAGCGTCTCGATCGTGAACGATGGGAAATCCTTTCCGAAGCGCTGTTCCAATTTCCCAAGCGAATCGCCGGCAAGCGGTACGACGTCGTTGATGGTCAGGGTAACTGGTGTCTGAAAGATTCCCTGGGCCGGCTGACCCGGCTTCACGACCGTCTGATTGGCTATCGCGATTTCGCCGATCGTGACGGAGAGTTTAGCTGCAGCGAACTTTCCAACCAGGGAATTAAAGTTGTCGCCGCTTGTGGTAACTCCGATCCCCGCAACTGAAATCTGCAGTCCATCGGTAAGTGGCGCCGTAGGATTGGACGAAGCGACGCCGCTCACTGAACACTGGCACCGCGAGGCGATGGAGGCCAGCGAGTCGTCAGCCTGTGGCTGTACGGCCCGTGCCGGCGCTTCCAGATCCATGGTTGTAGAGAGACTGGCCCAGGGATTCTGAAGTGCGAGCTTCCCGGCGTCGATATGTTGCGCAGTCGCAATCGTATCCAGTGAGTCCCCGGAGACGGTCGTGTAGAGCTCCGGGATTGTCAGCTCAGCTTGCCCGAAGATGGTGGAGTACAACGCCGCACCGTTGGCAGTGAACAGGTCCGACAACGCTACGTCGTATTCTTTCGCAACTGAACCGATAGTCGTTGTTTCATTCGGCGCGGTCCAGACGTCAGGCTGCGTAGCACTCAAAGCATCGAGCATCACCCAGGCTGCCATGACAAACTCGCGAAACGGCTCAATCGGAAGGACGTGGCTAACGGGGTTGCCCTGGCCATCCGGATCGAGAGTAGTTGACAGGCTAAACTCCAACTCCGGTTGTGCGATTTGGTAATACGCGCGCAGGTAAGTCTTCACATCTGTGGCAATGTTTTGTGCCGCACGAACGCTGGAGAGCGTCGCGTTAGTCAGATATTTCTGCAACTGCAGAGAAAGACGCAGGTCCACTGAAGGGTTTGTACTGCCCGTTCCACCTATTGAGTAACCAATCGCACTCGAGGGCCATTGGTTTGGTCCAGTGAGTTCGTCGAAGTAGAGGACAGGCTGAGACAAGGAACCGCCACCCGGCAGGGGCATCGTGTTTCCAAAGGGATCATGGAATGCGAATGCAAAAGTGACGCTGGCGCCGGGTCCGACGCCCGCATAAGGACTGTCGATGGTAGCGGGAAGCGCCGGGCTGGCGCTGCCGAAGTTAAATTTGGCAAACGGCGCAACGGCCACCGCATGATGATAGTCCCACTGCGGATTGGGTGTATCAGGCGGCGGCGCGCCACCATTCTCCTTCGGCTTGCTCTGAGATGGTCCAGCCGGAATTCCTTCTCCACTCTGGATATAATTTGCCTCGCCACCCCCGTCGATGTGATGACCCAGCATGTGGAAAAGCTCTGCGAGAATGGTTGGTCCGTCCATCGCCGTCAGGGCCATGTTGTTACCGGGATCAGGATTTGGGCGCGTCAGTTCAAAGCCGGCGCTACCGGCTGGAATTGCTGCAACGCGATCCAGCGAATTGGGATAAAACTGGACTATGCCCGTGGGGGCGAGGATCGGTTTGTTGGCATTTCCTCCGAATGTCGCGAGTGTTGCCGGCTTCAAGCCATGGCGAAACGCGAGCGTGGCGAGTGTGTCGTGGAGTTGGACCGTTGCCGATCCTGATCCGTCAGGCACATCGACGGCTGCACCAGGACTGAGCAGCAACGGCACGTCAGCGTTGAGATCTGCCACTGCGCCCACGTCAAGCGCGAGGCCGAATGTCTTCGTTGCTAGCGCCGCTGCCTCGGACAGTGAGCTTGCCTCGGCGATCAGCCAGGTCGGCGGTTCGACAAAAACATTACTGTTACTCGCGTCGATGTTGTCACCGACGATGGCGCAATTGTTGAACGGCAGAATGCCGGCGTGCTGAGCGTTTTGCGAATTTAGCACTACGAGCAGTGTTAACTCAGCTACTGGTCCATTTGTAAACAGGCTGCCCGGCAATCCCACGTTACCGTTCGCGTTCACATACTCAAAATAGTATCCGCCGCTACGCACTATCGAGCAGTCGCGCAACATCTGTAGAAACGCGGCCGCGCTGGTAATCGGCGCCACGTGCACGGGTTCGCCTGTCTCGGCGTGGACCAGGGAACGCGAGCGCGGAGTCTCATTACCGCTGTGGCTTAAAGTTGACAGGTTGACCTGGATCATCGCGGTTTGCGCGGTAAGTTGATCAGACAACAACCCGGGCGCGGATGATGTGGGACTGGTCGGGTAGAGTAAATAGAGGGTGGCATCGTCATGGGCGAGCTGAGCGTCGAGCGCATCGAGAAGCACAATTCCGTTATCGTCCGTTCCTACCGCAGCGAGAATAGTCGCCGCCGCCGGCGTGCCTGCTTCATCGGCCGGAAGTTGCTCTACTGAAAACCGAAGCATCGTGGCCCAGGCAAAGAACTGAGCATTGGTCACAGTCATGCCATCAGCGTTTTCATGCGTCCCAATCGCGATCGTGTACGGTGGTTGATCAGTCCCATCTTTTTGGAGTTCCTCGACAAGAGAATCCGGAAACAGCCACAGGTCGGGATTACCTGTTACGTTAGGGTTGTTAGCCGGCTCGAAGACCGGGTTACTCCCAAGGACTGCCGGCTGCCAGGCAATATGCTTTGCCAAACTGAAGCGGGCTGAAGCGAGTCGAAACAACGGCAGCGCGTCGTATTGCACGTCAGGATTAAATTTGGCCCCCTCCAACTCCGCAATCACATTGATCTGATCCGGGGAGAAACCGAAACTGAGTGTCTGCGGAATGGGTAACCACGATTCGGTTGCACTCTGATCAAATGCGATTGAGTATCCCGCCGGGGGCGGCGAAGTGATGGGAAACTGCTGGCCCGTCAACTGGTAAAACGGGAGTGTAGGAAGCGCGCTGAGGTTGTGGGGATCCTGCATCTCCGGGAGCGTCAGCGCCTGGAACGCCGGGCTGCTGGGGTCCGGCAGCCGCAACCCGCCAAGCATGAAACGCGACGCCATTGGCGCGATGGTCTTCCACTGCGTAGACGCAAGGCCCGCCACCAGTTGGTCGAGACTCATCTCGGTTATGTCTGCGATATTGATCGTCGCGTTGGCTGCGAAGATTTGGACTGGATTTGCGCCGGAGATTGCCGCCTCGAGCGCTGTCAGCGTTAGATTGAACTGGCCCGCTATGGAACCAAACGTATCTGATCCAGTAACCGAATACGTAAGCTGCGGTAACGCGAGCAGCGAATGCGGCGCCAGCAGGTTGGTCGCTGCGGGCACTGCCAGCAAAGCGTTGATGACAGTGGCTGTATCGGTCATCAGACGAGTCGTAACTGAATTCGCGGTCTCGCCGCCTTCCAATTGATGCGTGATCGGCGGCAGTTTGATTACGGTGCCCGTGGGTTGCGGCGCGCTGGGATCAGTGACCGTCAGGTTGTTGTTGGCGAGAACAAAAGCCAACATGTCGGGCAAGTTGATCAACGGCTGCTGAATGGCGATTGAATAGGCGGCAATCCGGAACAGCGTATCTTCCGCAACAGTTTCGTAAATCGTGAAAGCCGCGCCGGAGGGCACGGATATTTGCGGGAACTTCGCCGGATCGATTTGCATGTTAAGTGCGGCAATCGGATCCTGATCGGTAAAGAGTTGGGGGTTGGCTGTCAGGATGGCCTGTGCGAGCGGCTGAATTCCGGGGAATCCCTGCATGAAAGTCGTCGCGCCCGTTCTCACAGCCAGCCGTGAAAGCACCAGGTTCAGACTCTCCCCGGCGAGCGTGGTCCACGTTAGTCCAGAGAATGTAATGGGCGTGCCGGTGACGAAGATTGCCGCAACGCCGGCGTTTTGTGTCGCGATCTGCTCCGCCGTGATCTGCGCGTTCGGAAGCAGCTTGTTGAATGTGGACGCTACTGACGCAAAACTATCCCCCAAGCGGATCTGGTGATGCACACCGTTAAAGACGAGTAACGCCCCTGGGTTTAGCACAGGCTTGTCACGATTAGGTGAAACGAGCGCCGCTGCCGACAGTCCTGGGGCACCCAGTTGAGCGCGAATCTCATTCAAGCCAAACGGCTGCGTTGCGTCTGCCAACGAGAATGAATAACGCTGCATGACATCGCCACACGCCTTCACCACAGCGCGCAGCTGCATTGCGACATACTGTTCCAGGATGACCTGGGCCATCGGAGTCGTTGCCGTTGTCGCACCAACGTCAGCTTGTGAGCCGTTGGATTTGTCATCCTGATCTGCGACGAATTTCTCGTAGTCAACCGCCAGCAGGTCGAAATAGGCCTGCATCTTCGCGAGCGTCAACCCATCAAGCGAGTTGAAGACTGAGAAGTCGACCGGCGTGTCAGTGCCGGTCGTCATCTTCAGAACCGGCGGCATCGGGAAGACGCTGACTCCCGTGTCACCACCATTAGCGTCGGCCGGAGGCGCGGCGATTGAAAATATGAAGTTACTATTTAAAAAACCGAGAAGATTTGCAATGTAGTCGACCGCCCCAGTGAGTGTTGCATCGTCAGCGAACGCATGGCTCAACAGCGCGACATCGTCCGCGTCTACAAGACCATCGTCCACCGGCCTGCCGAGACTGGCGCGAGCGTTTGCGATGGCCCAGCGCGTAAGACCTTCGAGGACGTCCGCAACACCGGGCGCCGCCGCTTCCGAAGTAGTCGCAACATGTGCGGCCAGCGATGATGCCCGCGCGTCGATTCCGTTCTCAATGCCAAGCAGCATGATGGCAGAGACTCCGCCGCCGGTCTGAGTGAAGGCCGGCATAGCGTGGAGCGTGATCGCCCGCGGTGTGGCGAAGACTGTGCGCGCGGTCCATTGCAGCGTCACATCACCCGCGCCGAGACGTACGCCCATGACTGCCAGTCGCTCGTGACGCGCCAGCGCGGCGAAGACGCGGCGTTGCGGCGCATAGAGCGAGCCGCGTTGGGCGAACAGCTGGTTGTCGTGACTTACTGAAGACTGGTCACCTACCAACGATCTGGGTGAAGCTGAGCGCAGGCCGCGTGGAGCTGAAAGTTGATTCGCCTGGCTGCCTGATTGATCGACCACCCAGGGCGTCGCTGAAGCAGAGCCGATCGTGAATGACGCGCTGATTGTCGCGCTGAACGATAAGTGGATCGTGAAGAAGATGATCTTAACGCTCACCTCTACGGTGACGCCGACCGACATTGCGATCAGAATCGGTTGATGCGCCTCGATGAGCAGGCTAACGCTGGCGTACGCGGTTACCGAAACGGTGGCCTGGATGATGACAAAGTTAATGGAGCCGAAAAGTACCCCGGTAATCGCGATGGTTCCCTGGAGCCAGTAGTATTCATCCTTCGGTACTGCTGCGTCGGTCGGGTGAAACCATCCAATGACGCCTTCAAGAATGCCGACGACCGTTACCGAAACGCCGCCCGCGAGAATTCCTTCGTCGATCGTCTTCCCTACTCCTACCGAAAGCGCGATGCCAAACTCGATGACCGGGCTGAAACGACCGTTGGTAATTTTTGGCACGCGGCTGGAAGTGTCGCCGTCGAGCAACGCGAAATAGAACCCACCGTAACCGAGGAATGGAAAAACC
>JBGTCM010000291.1:0-10316 GCA_041748795.1 Pyrinomonadaceae bacterium | reverse complement strand
GCGGACGGAAGTCTCTACTATCTGGCGATCGGCGCGAGTTCGGTCTTCAGAGTTCAATTCCCTACTGAGCCGTCGCAGGCTCCGGTAATCACATCGCAGCCGTCGAATCAAACGGTAACTCAAGGGCAGTCGGCTACCTTTCAAATCGCTGCAGACGGCGCCGGACGACTGACCTATCAGTGGCAACGGAATGGAGTAGCCATTTCCGGGGCAAACTCACCCAGTTACACGCTTACAAATGCCACGCTGGCCGACAATGGCGCGAAGTTTCGCTGCCTCGTTTCAAATGATTTCAGCAACACAGTCAGTAATGAAGCCACGCTGACTGTGAATACCGCGCCTCTCATCACCACCCAGCCGTCCGATCAAACTGTCTTGCAAGGAGAGTCAGCAACGTTTCAGGTCGCGGCAACCGGCAGCCCAACTCCCGGTTATCAGTGGCGACGAAATGGCGTGAATATCTCGGGCGCAAATTCACCGACCTACACACTCTTGAATGCCACACTGGCAGACAATGGCGCCCGGTTTCGTTGCGTGGTGTCGAATACTGTCAACACGGTTACGAGCATCGAGGCCACGTTAACTGTCAACGCTCCGCCGAACATTGTCCAACACCCTTCGAATCAAAGCGTCAAAGAAGGTCAACCAGCAACCTTTGTTATCTCAGTCATCGGCAGCGCACTCACCTTCCAATGGCAACGTAACGGCGCGAACATCCCGGGGGCAGACGCGGCAATGTACAACATCCCCACCACAGTTTTGTCTGATAATGGCGCCACCTTTCGTTGTGTGGTAACGAATCCCTTTGGCAGCGCAACAAGCAACCAAGCTAGTTTGACTGTATCAAGCGCGGAGCCGGTGCCGGTGTTGTTAACCGAACAGAATAGTGACCTCGCGATAGCACTTGATTCGGTATCAAGGATGAGCGGGCCGTTTCCACTCAACACGTTCTTCAACTTCAGCACCGACCGACGCACACGGGTTTTGCTTTTCGCGATTGATACCAACCTGCAGCCGGGTGAAAACGCCTCAGCCTTCACGGCGCGGGTTGAGGATTCACTACAGGTAATTCATCCCGTCACGGTTGAGTTTGCCGGCAGCCTCCCCGGTTTCGACTGGCTCACGCAACTCGTGATCAGACTCCCGGACGGGTTACCGAGTAACACGGAGGTGCTCGTTAGCATCACTCTGCGCGGACAAACCAGCAACAAAGTGCGGCTTCACATTCAGTAGACGACTATCCGCAGGTTTCGCTGATTCAAATGAAATTGTCGACCGTTTGGACTTGCACGCCGAGGGGCACAAGTGCCCGACCTAAACGGGAAGCGTAGGTTGATCTGCGAAATCTAAGGATGGCATTGCTTTTCTCTTTCGGGCATCGGATACTGCCGCACCCATAACATATGCCGGCTGAATGCTTGATTTTGGAGTGCGGCGGCTTGACGCCGCTTTTGCCTGGGTTGCGAGGGCCGGTGATAGGGGTGGATGGTTGCTGCGCGGTAGCGAAAGAGAAAGCGGCGTCAAGCCGCCGCACTCCAAATTCGGTTAGGGTTGGAACGTCGAATGAAAAAGATCTTGCTTTCAATGGCGGTCGGGGTCGTCCTGATCGCGCCGTTAGTCTGCGCGGCCCAGCATGGCGGTAAGGCGGAAGGCCAGCGCGTTAGATTCAGACCCGGCGCCACGTCGGCAGTCTTCAGCGGTGAGGTGCGGGACGCGTTGGAGATTGATTATGAATTGGAGGCATTGGCCGGTCAGGAATTAATCGTTCGCGTAGTTTCCAATCCGGCCGGCTCAGTTTACGTTCAGGTCCACGGTCCTAACGCCTCTGTGCTGAAGATGAGCTGCCTGGCGACGAAGCAGCGTGAAGCGAACGCATTGGGCCTGCCGACTGCGTCACGTTGTTTTGAAAGTAACCCACAGGTGCTGAGGCGCGAGGGAATGACATGGTCAGCCACCTTGCCGGAGACAGGCAATTACATGTTGTCGATCACCCGGCCGGAAGGCGCAAAGCGCGGCGCCACAACCTATTCACTTCTGATTATCGTCCCTCCTGAACAGTCTTCTACAAATCAAACGCTATCAGAAGCGGACGCGGCCTCTTTGGAAGCCGCAATGCGAAAGTTTATCGCTGCTTTTAAGAAGCCGGACGCAACAGCTTTTCTGTCTCTCTTCTCACGGACCAGGTTCTTCTACGCGAACAACCCGCTGAACGAAATGCGCGTGGCCGTCACCTATTCAGAACTCGATCACGACTTGAGGCGGAAAGGTGGATGGTATTGCTCGTATCTCAAACGCTGCGATGAGTTGGACGCCTTCGTTGACAACATCGGCGACGGCGAGATGTGGCCGCGTATCGCAGCCGCGACTTTTGTTCCACCTGGTACGGATGCTTCAAGCCTCACGTTCGTCAAATGGAGAAAAGAAAACGGCCGCTGGGTGATCGCGGAGATTGCTTACCCGCAGGCGTAGGCCAAAGTCCAAGGTCCAAGGTCCAAGGTCCCTTTGGACTTTGGACTCCGCCCCTGCAAGTTTTCCTTTTCGCCTCGTTCATGGGCTGACAGGATTTAACAGCTCTTGACACAAAGTGAGGCTAAGCAACCCATGAAAACCATCCTACTCGTTGCGCTCCAAACCCTTTTACTCATTTCCGTCTTTCCTGGTTGCGCTGGAATTGCCGGCGAAGGAATTCCCCCCGCACTCGCCCAAGGCTGGCCCAGGCCCGTCAGGAAAACCATGCGCCCCTTTCGTTCCGAGCAGGAACTGGCAGCATATTTGAAGGAACTCGCCGAAAAGCAGCGGAACTCGGTAACCAGAGCAGCAAAGAAGGAAGCCGGAGTTGTTGCCAATCAATCCCCTGCGCCCGCCTCAATGGCCGCCGACGCCAAGTCAGCGGATGAGTCTGTGACCAATGTCCAACATGCAGGCGTCGACGAAGGTGGAATTGTAAAGGTGCATGGCGACCACCTGGTCGTGCTCAGACGCGGCCGGCTCTTCACGGTGAAACTCGGCGGCGGAACGTTGCGACCAATATCTGCGGTTGATGCATTCGGCCCGGAGATTGATCCAAACTCCACTTGGTATGACGAGATGTTGATCTCAGACGACACCGTGGTCGTGATCGGCTATAGCTACCAACGCGGTGGCACCGAAGTTGGGTTGTTTGACATCGATAGTTCAGGAAAACTCGCTTACCGTTCGACTTACCATCTGCGTTCAAACGATTACTATTCATCCCGCAACTACGCTAGCCGCTTAATCGGCAACAAATTGATCTTCTACACGCCGCTTTATTTAAACCCGGGTGCGCAAGATCCGTTTCAGAATTTTCCTGCCGTCAGGAAGTGGCACAAAGGTGCAAAGCCGGATGAATTTCGCCGCCTTGTATCAGCAACCAATGTTTACCGTTCCGAACAGGAAATCACTTCACCCTATGGCTTAGCGTTACACACAGTGACGGTTTGCGACCTGGCCAACGGTGGGTTCGCATGCAAAGCGACCGGCGTCCTTGGACCAGCCGGGCGCGTTTTCTATGTCTCACCTAAATCGGTTTATGTTTGGGTAAGCGATTGGTCGCGGCGCGGCGATCAGATGCGCGCGCAGTCGATGGTCTATCGAATGCCTCTGGACGCTTCGGGGCCAAGCGCGCTGGGCGTATCGGGCACTCCAATCGATCAGTTCTCTTTCCTCGAAAGCCAGGATGCCCATCTCAATGTTTTAGTCCGTTCGAATTCCGTCGGCGAAGGAATGTGGGGCTCGGAAGTCGCTGCGGGTGATGTGGCGCTGATGCGCGTACCGCTAACGAGCTTTTCTGATGGCAGCGAGTTTGCGCCGTCGTCCAGTTACCGCCGGCTCTTGAAACCTCAGGGCTATACGTTCCAGAACCGATTCGTCAGCGACTACCTGTTATATGGAACGGGCAGCGGCTGGGGCAGTCCGGAAAATGCAGAAAAGGCAAAACTGTACGCGGTGCGTTGGACCGG
Organism: Pyrinomonadaceae bacterium; assembly: GCA_041748795.1. Lineage (GTDB taxonomy): Bacteria > Acidobacteriota > Blastocatellia > Pyrinomonadales > Pyrinomonadaceae > PSRF01. The sequence continues at coordinate 6,336 of JBGTCM010000291.1, read as the reverse complement.
AAGTGCTGACGATGATGTCGCGGCGCTTTCCTTGCCACATGGAGTGGATCGCATCGAGCAGTTGGGCACGAATGCTGTGGTAGTCGGGACGGACGGGAGTAACCTGCACTTCACTTCAATTCGCCTGGAATCGACGCCGGAGATCGCAGGACGTTACACGCGCGCCGGCGCTTCGCAGGGGGAGTTGCGTAGCCATGGGTTCTTCTACAAACCGGATGGGCCAAATTCAGGAACGCTCGGGCTGCCGATCAGCGTCCCGGGACGCCCGGGCTACCGTCACCTGTTTGAATCGTCAGCAGCCATATTGTTTTTGCGCAACAACGATTTGCGGTTTCAGGAAGTAGGCGAACTCGGCGCGCGACCTGAACGAGCCGTGGATGATGCGTGTCGCGCATCCTGCGTTGATTGGTATGGCAACGCCCGACCACTCTTCGTACGCGGACGCGTTCTGGCCTTGCTCGGTTACGAAATCGTTGAAGGCTTCATGGACGATGGCCGGATACATGAAATGCGCCGGACGAATTACGCGCCAAGGAGGAATGAAATAACTCGACGCTGAAAGGTGACTGCGGAAGAGCGGGGGCATGCCCCCCGCTCTTCCCGGTCGCTACCTGCGCCTCTAAGTTTGGATCATGAACTCTCACCCCAGGTTTGACTCGCGCGGGAACCTAATCAACCCTCAACGTCTTGAGAAGATTGTGTGCGCCATTCTGAGCTTCCACGATATAGAGTTCGCGTCGAGCGTCATGATCCGGTCCGAACACGTAGTTCCCCGCCACGCCTGCGCCCTGGGTTTTCTCCCGAATGAGCTTATCGAGATATGACCTCACGCCCGAACGGCTGGACCGACCCTCCAGGGCCGCGTCGCGCAGTAGATAGACCGCATCGTAAGCAAACGCATGTCCGTAATCCGGGTCCTTACCCGTAAAGGCTCGAAAGCTTTTGACGAACGACGTGGCCCTGACATCATCGCTCCGAGGCAGAAAGAATTGGGACACTCTTACGCCATCCATCAAATCCGGTCTGGCCTTGGCAAAATGCAGGGGCGCGAGAGCGTCGCCTCCAAGAATTGCGGATTTGAGTCCCACATTATGAACAGTCTGCAAAATCCACTCCGCAGGCTGGGGACGATTAAATAGCACAATTAGATCCGGCTCGTTGCTTTGTTTAAAACTCTTCAGAGTTGCCTGGATTAGGTCCCTGTCGTCCTCGGCGAGCGTATTCCGATGCATCACACTGGCGACAATCTCACCACCCAGCTGCCGCACGTGCTTCTCAAAAAGCTGCGCCAGACCTCTGCCGTAATCGGCGTTAACGTAGAACACTGCGATCCGCCTCTTGTTCCAATCCTTGACCGCATACTCGGCGAGTGCCGGCCCTTGAGCTGCGTCTGAAAGGCAAAGCCTGAAGGTCCAGTTTCCAATGTTAGTAATAGCTGGGTTCGTGGCAATGGTAACTATCTGTGGAATCTGTTGCTGATTGTAATACGACGCTGCCGACAGTGTTGATACGCTGTCGCTGTGGCCGATAACGGCGATGAGATTTTTCTCAGCCGCAAACTGTCCCGCGCGCTCTAAGATATCAGGCGCATGAAAATCATCAACTACCTTCCAGTCGAGGCCCACCAATTCAAGGGGCACGCCATTAATACCCCCGCTTGAATTAATCTCGTTTGCTGCCATTTGAACAGCAGGATGATAGCTCGCGCTTAAGGCAATGCCGAACACGATACGCCTGGGCCGGCTCGCGCAGGCGTAAGGCAGCGTAAGCGCTGCAAGAATTATCACCATCAAAATTCGCTTCATAAGGCCACAGCTTTCTGACATAACATCTGTCGAACAAGACGTGAATAATCGTCCCAGATAAATGGCTTCTGGAGACGGGGCGCAGTGGATTTTAAGAAAAAGTCGCCACCATCAATTCCGATCATGTCGCCGGAAACGAAGAGGAATTGTCCAAGCAGGTTGGGCCGGTTTCGCCCCACCCATTCGTACAACTTGATTCCGTCGACGGCGCCGGGCATGCGAACGTCGGAGATGACCAGGTCCACTTGATGTGACTCGAGATAACGTATCGCCTCGGCACCCGAATAAGCGCCGGCGGCTTCAACACCAATATCTGCGAGAAATGAAGTCTGGAGATCCACCAGACATAGTTCGTCGTCCACCACCAGCGCCTTATATTTCTGTTCAGCCTGTGTCGGTTGTTCTTCTTGCTCTGGCAACGGCGTTAGAGCGCTCGGCTGTCCCAGCGGCAGTAAGATTGTGAACCGCGCGCCCTGCTCCCAGTTTTCAGCTCGGATGGATCCATAATGCTCTTCAACGATGCCATAACAAACGCTCAACCCCAGGCCGGTACCCTGGCCCACCTCTTTGGTCGTGTAGAACGGATCAAAGACCCGCTCCGGCTCACGCAGCCCCACGCCGTTGTCCGCGAATTCGAGACATATGTGTTCGGCATCAGCAGAAGTCCGAACCCAAATCTTGCCGGGTCTTCCGCCCTCTCGAATTGCATCGTGAGCGTTGTTGAGCAAATTAAGAACAACCTGAACGATTTTATTTGGATCGGCGTAAAAGACAGAGTTGGCGGAATGAAAGTCTCGAATCAACTCAATGTTGCGCGTCTTCAATTCATATTGGCGAAGTTGCAGGGCTTGTTCGACAATATCGTTAAGCTTGACGGGTTCGAGACGCGGAGGTTCCTGTCGTGCGAATTGCAGTAGATTGGCAACAATCTTCCGGCAGCGCTCACCTTGTTCATGGAGATTTTCCATTAGCGATATCTCTCGCGGATCCGCACCGGCAGCTACGAGTCTCCTCTTGGCAAGTTCAGTATTGCCCATGATCACGGTCAACGGGTTGTTAAGCTCATGGGCCATTCCGCTGAGCATGCGGCCCACCGCAGACATCTTGGCGGCCTGGATCAACTGTCGTTGCAAATTGTTTAGCTGCGTGGTTCGCTCCTCAACTTTGTGCTCGAGGCCGGCATAACTCTCCGCGAGCGATGCAGCCATGAAATTAAATCCGTGGGCCAGCTGGCCGAGCTCATCCTTCCGCTTTTGAGGAGCACGGGCGGAGAAATCGCCCTGACGTACTCTATCGACGGCTACCAGCAGTGCGCGTAAGGGTTGCAGAACGCGGCGGCGCAGAAGAAAAGTAAAAGCCAATAGGGCTACGAGTAAGTAAGTAGCCAGCGCGTAGACTGCTCTGTTGGCCGTGCCCACCGTTTCATCCATTCGATTTTGCACGGCGCGCAGTTTGTTCGTCTGAAGACTATTCAAGCCGGCAAACTCATTACTGATCTTATTTTCGATAGACTGCATGTGGCGCAGCCTAAGCACAGCCTGAGCACGGTTGTTGGAGTCTAACTGATGGTAGATTTGCAGCGCCTGGAGTGCGAGTTCTGACTGAAGGCTCTTGATTCGCTCAACCGTTAATCGCTCTTGAATTCCTATATTCAGTTTCAGATAGAGACTTTGTTCTTCTCCCAGAGTGAAATTCATCTCGCTAAACCGACTGGGAAAAGTCGGGTCCACATGGTCCAGCTGTTGATAGACGAGGTTGACTTGTTCGTCAAGATTTGCACGCAAGCGAAGGTTAAGTTCTGAGGTTTCCTGAAGGTTATGCGCGTGAGTTGAAGCCTCATTTGAGAAGGCGGCGAATTGATAGGTAAATCGTACCGAGAAACCCAGCACCAGGAGGAAAGTGGTGCCAAGTAACAGTAGAAAGAGTCTTGAGATAGGGGCAGACTGCATCGGTAATTCAGACCATGCGTGTTCGTAAACGCACCACTGTAAGCGTGGGATCGAAGGGTTTCAGACAGATGGATCGAACCTAATCAGGCTGATTGTTTCTGTTACGGAGTTATCGTTAAATTGGCGAGTAGAAACGATTCAGGCGTTTGACGCTTGTGTAATCTTCACAGGCACGTGCTGCCCGGCAGCAACTCAAATAGCAGTAATCATGCCACGGATTCGGGCCTGATAAGTTTCGCTGACGGTTCCTCAAAGCGTGTAGTAATAACAGCGGCTGGATAGATTAAACGAAGGTCACTAGAATGATTTCGAATCCGCAGTCAGCGCCACAGTCGTTTGGGCTGGAGCTGCGTGCGCGTTTCATCGTTTCAAATAAAAATGCCTGCACAGCCTACCCACTTGAATTACGACGCGGTTCTAATAGTTTCCTTCGGCGGACCGGAAGGGATGGAGGACGTTATTCCTTATCTTGAAAACGTTCTAAAGGGCCGCAACGTGCCGCGCGAACGAATGCTGGAAGTAGCCAAACACTACGAGCTGTTTGGCGGAGTGAGTCCGATCAATCAACACAATCGAGACCTTATTTCAGCTTTGAAACTGGAGTTGGATACGAATGGCCCACAACTGCCTATCTATTTCGGCAATCGGAATTGGCATCCGCTTCTCGCGGATACTATCGCCAGGATGGTAGACGACCGAGTAAAAACGGCGCTCGCCTTTGTCACTTCAGCTTACAGTTCCTATTCCAGTTGCCGTCAATACCTGGAAAACATTGCCGGGGCCCGCGAAGCAGTTGGGCCAGCAGCGCCACAGATTGAAAAGTTACGCGCCTTTTTTAACCATCCCGGATTTATTGAAGCGAATGTCGAACACATCCGTAAGGAGTTGGAGAGTTTTACCGAAGGCGAGCGAGCCTCTGTTCATGTTGTCTACACAGCGCACAGCATTCCGGAATCGATGGCCCAAAATTGTAATTACGAGATCCAGCTTCGAGAAACGAGCATGCTGATCGCCGAAGAGTTAGGTGTAAACAATTGGCAGCTCGTCTTTCAGAGCCGCAGCGGTTCACCACTGCAGCCTTGGCTGGGTCCGGATGTCTGCGATTTTCTGAAAGAGCTCAATGGGCGCGGCGTCAGGAATGTGGTGGTGGCGCCAATCGGCTTCATCTCAGATCACATGGAGGTCATGTACGATCTCGATTTGGAAGCACGACAGTTGTGCGAGCACATGGGATTGAATATGCGCCGCGCGGCGACAGCGGGTACTCACCCGGCGTTTGTAAAAATGATTCGCGAACTGATCATGGAACGGGTTGAACCTGACCGGGAGAAGAGGTTTCTTGGAACGCTTGCTCCTCGTCAGGATACATGTAACCCCCAGTGCTGTTTAATACACTAGCCTGGAGGTGCGGCTCTGCCGCCGCACAGTGCGGAAAGGCTGTGCCTTTCCGGTGCTTCACCCTTTCTCTTTGAGGCTGTGCCTCACGATTTGGAGGCCGAGCCTCCAACAACCCTAGAAAGACTCAACGGTAAGGCTGAGCCTTACCGCACTGTGCGGCGGCAAGCCGCAGATGCATCTGACACAACACCATATGAAACGCGTTGTAGTTATCGGTGGGGGTATTAGCGGGCTTGCGGCGGCGCATCGAATGCTGGAGCGCAGCCGAGAGACCGGTAAATCTGTTGATGTCACGCTGCTGGAGGGGAGCTCCATACTGGGCGGTATCGTTAAAACTGAAGAGCGCGATGGGTTTCTCCTGGAGCGTGGGCCTGATTCTTTTATTTCAGAAAAACCTCAAGCCCTCGAACTCGCGAAACGCCTCGGCCTCGAATCTCACCTCATCCAAACGAATCAAGCGAATCGAAGGGTCTTTATTGTCAGCAACGGGAAACTACTGCCCGTGCCGGAAGGGTTTAATCTGCTTGCCCCAGGCCGTTTGCTGCCCTTTCTTGGCAGCGAGATTTTCAGTTGGCGTGGAAAAGCGCGAATGGCAATGGACGTCTTGCTACCGCGCGGGCCGTCAAACGGTGCAGACGAAGAATACGACGAGAGCTTAGCTGAGTTTGTGCGACGGCGACTTGGACGGGAAGCTCTCGAACGCATGGCCCAACCGATGGTTGGAGGAATCTATACCGCTGACCCGGAACGGCTCAGCCTGCGAGCAACGATGCCTCGCTTCCTCGAGATGGAACGCAAACACCGCAGCTTGATTCTGGCTTTGCGGCGGAACGCGACAATTCCGGAAGCCAACACCTCGAACCACACGCCCGAAGCAGGAACGAGTGGAGCGCGTTACAGCCTGTTTCTTTCTTTCGATCAAGGCATGCAGTTGTTAACGGACACGCTCGCAAAGACTATTTCGCCAGGGACCGGTGCGACTTCGAATAAGGCCGGCATCCACTTGAACACGCTTGTCGAGTCCATCCAATTGAGACGCGACCCCGATCAAAGGGCGAGTTGGACCATCACAACCAATGCACATGAGACTTTGCAAGCCGACGCGGTATGCCTCGCGGTGCCTGCGCATGTGGCCGCAAGATTGATGCGCGGGAGCGATATGCAGCTCGCCTCAGAGCTTGAAG
>JBGTCM010000290.1:0-3976 GCA_041748795.1 Pyrinomonadaceae bacterium | reverse complement strand
GAAGGTGATATCAACGGGAGGTATTGTGTCGTTCGCCGGTTCTTCACGATAACGCGCAGCGCATTGCATCAGCATCGGAATCTGCTTGCCGTTGGTAATCTGGTTAAGCAACTCATCTCGCAGCGCCCAGCCTCGATCACCAGGAATCCCTTTTGATTGGACTGCGCATGCGTCGAGCCTGTCCCCAGCCATGGACTTAACCGGGTGCCGCCATATTTCTTTTACTGTTCCAATGATCATTAGACTCGTCTTCGGGGCAGTAGCCCGACCGTTAGGAAGGGCATTGTGTGACGCAGGAAGCCACGCACCTCCCTAACGGTCGGGCTACTGCCCCGTCCAGTTTATGGACTAACCAAAATGACTTTTAATCTTTTTAGAGCAAACACCTTGAGTGAGCGGGCCGCCGTCCCGTAGGGACCTAATGTTTATAGATCACGGGCCACAAGCTTCTGCCGCTCCGGCGGAGCGGCATGTTAATGGTTTGGACTGTGCATCCGCTGGAACATCGCACTCCTACGGAGCGCAAGTCTTATAATTGGAATGCATTGTCTATAAACATCCGGCTCCTACGGAGCTATCGGTCCGCAAGCTACGCGACAGAATTGACGCGACTTGATATTATTCGCAGCCGTTCAAAGTTACAAAGCTCCAGCGCCAACTCAAAGGAGTCTCCCTCAATGTTAAAGACATTGTTTGACCGGGTTCGTACGCCTGCTAGTTTTTTCTTTCTCTTCGCTGTTCTGAGTATTTCACTTCAGGCTCAGCCCAGACCGTCAGCAACTCCCGCGGCCGATGCCGATCCGCTCAAGGCGTTGCAATGGCGTTCAATTGGTCCATTCCGCGGTGGACGTGTAACAGCCGTTGCGGGAGTCCCATCTCAGCCGCTCGTCTACTACTTTGGAGCGACTGGTGGCGGCGTCTGGAAAACTGTGGACGGCGGGATCAACTGGGAACCAATTAGTGACGGCACAGTGTTTGGCACAGGCTCAGTTGGCGCTATTGGTTTGTCTGATTCTGATCCCAACACAATTTACGTGGGCATGGGCGAGTCACCGATACGCGGCAATGTTTCGCACGGCGACGGAGTATACAAATCCACTGACGCGGGCAAAACCTGGAAACGTGTCGGGCTCGAAGACACTCGTCAGATCGCTCGTGTTCGTGTGCACCCGCGCAATCCCGATCTGGTTTACGTCGCGGCGCTGGGCCACATTTTTGGTCCAAATGAACAGCGCGGAATTTTTCGCTCGAAAGACGGCGGCAAGACGTGGGACAAAGTCCTCTATCGCGGCGACAAGGCGGGCGCTTCAGATCTCATCTTCGATCCAACTAACGCAAACATTCTTTACGCCGGCTTTTGGGAAGTTTATCGAAAGCCGTGGACACTCGAGAGCGGCGGCCCTGGTGGCGGCATCTTTAAGTCGACGGATGGCGGCGACACCTGGCAGGAGCTCACGAAAAATACGGGCTTGCCGAGGGGAATGGTTGGCAAGGTCGGCATCACTGTTTCGCCGGCTAATCCCGATCGAGTGTGGGCTATCGTGGAGGCTGATGACGGCGGCGTGTTTCGTTCAGACAATGCCGGGCGGACATGGACCAGAGTGAACGAAGAGCGACGTCTGCGTCAGCGCGCCTGGTATTACACCCGCATCTACGCCGATCCAAAAAGTCCTGACACGGTTTATGTGCTCAACACAGGTTTCTACAGGTCTAACGACGGTGGCCGCACCTATTCCTCGATCTCAGTGCCGCATGTCGACAACCACGACTTGTGGATTGCCCCCGACGACCCAAGCCGGATGATCAACGCCAACGACGGAGGTGCAAACGTCTCCTTCAATAGCGGTCGCAGCTGGACCGAGCAGGACCAGGCAACCGCGCAGTTTTATCGAGTCGCGGTTGATAATGATTTTCCTTACAACATCTATGGCGCGCAGCAGGACAACTCAACTGTGCGTATACCCAGCCGCACGACCGAATCCGGCATCAGGCGCGAAGATTGGTACGACGTAGGTGGCGGTGAGTCAGGCTGGATCGCCCCTTCGCCGAAGGATTCAATGATCGTATTCGCCGGCTCTTACGGAGGATTATTGACTCGCTACGATCATCGGACCGGCCAATCGCGCAATGTCACGCCTTATCCAAATAATCCGATGGGCGCGGGCGCAGATGTCCTGAAGTATCGGTTTCAATGGAATTTCCCAATCCTTTTTTCCCCTCACGATCAGAATACGCTCTACGCCGCGGGCAATGTACTTTTCAAATCCTTGAACGAGGGCCAAAGCTGGGAAATTATCAGTCCGGACTTAACGCGAAACGACAAATCAAAACAAGGGCCGTCGGGTGGACCAATAACCAAAGACAACACCAGCGTTGAATACTACGGGACGATCTTTGCGGCAATGGAGTCGCCGGTTCAGCGCAATGTCATCTGGGTGGGTTCAGACGATGGCGTGGTTTCCGTCACGCGCGACGGTGGTAAGAATTGGGAAACCGTCACGCCGTCAAAGAGCCTGATGCCCGAGTGGATTCAAATTAATTCAATCGAGGCCTCGCCTAACGATCCGGCCACAGCTTACCTGGCCGCCACCATGTACAAGTGGGACGACAACAAGCCCTACCTTTACAAGACCAACGACTACGGGAAGTCGTGGAAGAAAATCACCAACGGAATTCCCAACACGGCATTCACCCGCGTGATTCGAGAGGATCCGGTCAAGCGCGGTCTGCTTTACGCAGGTACGGAAACAGGCCTCTACATTTCCTTCGATGACGGCGCCAACTGGCAGTCGATGCAATTCAATCTTCCGGTGGTCCCAATTACCGATCTTGCCGTTCATAAACGTGAACAGGATCTCGTAGCAGCGACGCAGGGTCGATCGTTTTGGGTATTTGACGACCTGCCGCTGGTCCACCAGCTTCTGGATGGAAGCGGCACAAACGCAGCCAGGCAAACGAAACTTTACCGGCCAGAGAATCCGTACCGGATGCAGGGAGGTGGATTTCAATTGCCGGCGACGGCAACAGTCGGCCGCAATCCACCGTCGGGCGCAGTCGTTTACTATTCACTCAAATCAAGACCTACCACAGAAGTAGTTCTTGAGTTCCTCGATTCGACAGGTAAGTCGATTCAGAAGTTCACAGCGCGCGCGCCCCGGACCCCACCTGCCGGCGCGCCTACTGCATCCGCTGCGGCTCAGCCCGCTGCTGCTCCGATGGGTGCGGCACAAGTTCAAGCCGCGCCTGAAGAACCACAGGCTCCCTCCGGAGAAGAAGCGGAGTCGTTTGGCCCGGGAACTCGTCAACCGCGCGTGACCACTGACGTGGGAATGAATCGATTTGTCTGGGACCTCAGGTATCCGGAGGCGGTTCGTTTCCCCGGAATGATTTTGTGGGCCGGAAATATCAACGGGCCGCGCGTCGTGCCGGGGATGTATCAGGTACGACTGACGGTCGACGGCAAAACCATGACTGAAAGTTTTGAAGTAAAACCCGACCCGCGCATTTCGACGGCAGCGACGGACTTCGCGAAGCAACTCGAATTTAGCCTGAAGATTCGCGACAAGATTTCAGAGACGCACAATGCGATTATTCAGATCCGCGAAGTGAAGAAGCAGGTTGATGATCTGTTGAAAAGGATCGCCGGTCAGGCGAGCTTCAAGGTAATCAATGATGCGGCTACGACTCTCAAAAAGAACCTGTCTGACGTTGAAGAGGCTCTTTATCAAACGAAGAACCAGAGCAACCAGGATCCTTTGAACTATCCGATTCGGCTGAACAATAAGCTCGCCGCGTTAGGAGGTGTTGTGGCCAGCGCGGACGCAGCGCCTACCGATCAATCACGCGCAGTTTACGAGGAGCTGGTTGTTCAGATTGATGCGCAGTTGGCCCGTCTGGGCCAAATCATGAAAACGGACGTACCGGCTTTCAACCAGCTTGTGCGCGATCAGAATATTCCGGCGGTGACGGTAAGGCC
>JBGTCM010000289.1:0-6606 GCA_041748795.1 Pyrinomonadaceae bacterium | reverse complement strand
CGCCAGTTGATCATCGGGATACAAATCGGCAACCTAGCGTGTACATGCGAAGTTGCCATCCTATTAAAAGCTTCGGCGATTTTTAGGAAACGGATTGCGCCACTCTCAGCTTGCTGGGCGTGGCGTTTTCCGTTTTTGTAGTTGATACAGAACCGTGCGCGGTAGCGCCGGATGCTGAAGGCCACGGCTACTAAGGAAAACAGTATGGCCGACCTTTTGAGACGCAACGTGAACTCTTGGATCCGACGCTACCGCGCTCGCTTCTGTATCGCTTCGCTTCTTACCTTGCGTTCGGACCCTTAGTTATCGTGCAGCCGTCGGTAGCGCTCCGGATACTAGAGCGAACCGGCAAAAAAAGTTATCATCACGGCAATTCAAAATAATCTGAATCCGCGCAAGTGCTCGCCAGTCTCCCAGGAGTTTTTGCGCCCTAGCCCTCGAGGAGATAGAAAAGACCGAAGCAAAAATGCAGGAGACGCCGAAGTATGCGCCGGGAACATTTTGTTGGATCGAACTGGGCACATCCGACAATGAAGCAGCGAAGAAATTTTATACCGAATTGTTTGACTGGACTTTTGTTGACAATCCCATGGGGCCGGGCATGATTTACACAATGCTGAAAAAAGACGGCCAGGATGTTGCGGGGCTCTATAAATTGATGCCGGAGATGACCGCGCAGGGAATTCTGCCTCACTGGCTCTCCTACGTTTCGGTCACGAGCGCCGATGAATCTGCGGCAAAGGCTAAAGAGGCCGGCGCCACTTTGATGAAGGAGCCCTTTGACGTTGACACACACGGCCGCATGGCTGTCATACAGGATCCTGCCGGAGCAGCTTTCGCGGTGTGGCAAGCCGGTACGCACCCTGGCTCCGGAATTTCCAATGCGCCCGGTTCGTTGTGCTGGAATGAACTGTTGACCTCCGACACGGCGAAAGCCGGTGATTTTTATACGACCCTGTTTGGATGGGGAAAGGACGTGCAGGAGTTTGGGCCGATGGAGTACACGATGTTTGTGAACGGCGACAGACCGGCGGCCGGCATGTTCACGATCACACCGGAAATGGGAAATGTTCCACCACACTGGCTCGTGTATCTGGCAGTAGACGACTGCGATGCCTCAACTCAAAAAGCTACGGAGTTAGGGGCGATGGTAATTAAGCCGCCCGACGACATCCCTGGTATCGGGCGTTTCGCGATTCTGCTGGATCCGCAGGGCGCTGCTTTTGCGGTTATCAAGCTCGAGAACCCGCAGTAGCCATAAATCGCTTTCGAACCCGGACGGCAAGTTGGGCTGTTTCTCAACTTGCCGTTCGTGCGTTGTGTAGAACAGACACTCCTGTCTGTCACGGTTTGGAGTGATGGGCGTTAGTTATTACTCTGACGTTAAGGGCATCGGCCGTCCGACAGACAGGTATGTCTGTCCTACTTATGAAACAAAAAATCGTTTGGCTGATATTGTGTGGGATCTGGGGTTCGACCTGGCTCTTCATCAAGATTGGTCTTAACGATCTGCCGCCTTTGTCTTTCGCCGCTATTCGTTTCGTCATTGCCGCAGCAATTCTGTGGGTTGTAGTGGTCATTCGCCGCAATCACCTCCCGAAATCAAAATCTGATTGGCTGATGCTGGCGGGTACTGGTGTGCTGGCTTTTACTGTCAACTACGGTTTGGTGTTTTGGGGTGAGCAATACATCTCCTCAGGTCTTGCCGCACTTTTGCAGGCGACGATCCCTGCCTTTGGACTGTTATTCGCCCACCTCCATCTACCGGCAGAGCGCATGACGCTGCCCAAAGTTTTGGGGGTCGTGCTCGGCGTCCTGGGAGTAGCAGTAATTTTTTCGAATCAGTTGAGCGTGGCGGGACCAAGGGCGCTGGCCGGATGTGTGGCTCTTGTAGTTAGTGCCGCAGGCGCCGCCTATTCAAACGTTCTGATCAAGGCGCACGGCGGAAAATTTGAACCAACGATAATCGCTGCCACGCAAATGAGTTTTGGTTTGGTGCCGATCCTTCTATTGGGTCTGACTTTGGAAGGGAACCCCTTGAATTTCCGATGGACCACCAGTGCGATCGTCTCAATACTTTACCTGGCAGTCGTGGGCTCTGTAATCGCTTTCATTCTTTACTACTGGTTGGTCCAGCACATGGCTGTAACGAAGAGCATGCTTATTGCGCTCGTTACACCGGTGACGGCGGTCATCCTGGGAATGATTGTCCTGGGTGAACAACTGGACTGGCGCACGATAGCTGGAGGTATTCTGATCCTGAGTGGCATTGCATTCGTTGTCATTCGCGGTCGGAAGAAGGAAGAGGCGGAACTGGTTTCGACTGGTTGAGTAACGGCGGTATTTTCATTGTCTTCGCACAAAGGATCTTGGGTCTATGCAGGCGCGGTAGGCTAGTCAATGGCTTATTACTTCGAACGGTGGTGGGTCCGCCGGTGCGGCGTCCCCTACTTCAGAGCCTGAGAGTTGAGGACTACTACGCGGTAATCTTCAGAAGGCTTGGGCTTCTTTCTTGATGCGACACCTCCGAGCTTAACTTCGATGTTGGGCTTCAGTGCTTCAAGCCATCCAAGAAGGTCGTTCGGGGTTACGAGCGGAAAAAACATTGCCTCACAGAATAACCTTTTGTAATCCACACCCGCAGCGCTTCCACTAGTCGCCAAGACCGCAATTACTCTCTTGCGGGCTCTTTCAGCGTATCGAGATTGTAAAGCGAGAGCCTTGCGAGACTTTGGAGGGTTGGGATCAAATGCAAGAAGAGGCTGGCCCCTTTTTTGGATGTGTGCTTGATGCCGAAGATCATCTTGAATCTTCGTGGCTTTGATCTCAGCCGCTTTAAACACCTCGATGCCGCGAGGGTGATTCGTCGCATACATTAGGAAATATCGGACGGATTCTTTGTTCGGTTCTAAGATTACTGCCGCTGACACATACTTGAAACCACATAGCTGCTTTAGACTTTGCGAATATTCCAGCACAGCTTGTTCGGCTCGTTCTTCGGTAGGGACTCCTTGCAGTATTTCAAGAACCCCGGGCCGACCGAAGAGTCTATGATAGCTTTCCGCGCGATCGGGTTCGTCGAGAAAACGGTTGATGTCCTTCGTCATCAACGTCACTAGTACTTCGGAACTGCGCTCATGCAGAAAGGATTTAAGCCTTTCCATGGGAATTTGAGCCCAACCTGTTGGATCAAGAAGGACGAACTTGAAAACATTCCTTCCGCTAGCTTTGACAAGTTGATCTATAGCAGGAAGCTTTTTGACAAGTTCACCGTGGAGAGCATGTATTTCGAACTGGGGGGTCGTTTCACTTGCTGCGAAACTTTGAAGTTGTCCAAATGCGACCGTGTCTTTTTCGACCAAGACGCACATGACATTTAACCCACGTGCATGGGCATCTCGCAACCCTCTCTGGCTCCGACGCAGTGCGTCAATAGCAACGGCGAATGAGGAATCGGCATGGTCTGGATCATGAGTTTTCCAAGGACCTGCAAAGCCATCTATATAGGAGAGTGAGTCCCATGTTCTACCGATTCGATACGCCAACTCAGGCAGATACTCATCGAGGAGGCTATGCTTCACATACGCTTGCTCACGTCCATCGTAGTTTGAGAGATCGACTTTAGGCATGAATAAGAGGTGTGTGGGGCACCCCGTCCCAAGTGGTTCCTTCAAGAATACGGCCAGCAAGTTTCTTGCTAAGCCGGACCATTTCAACCGGTCGTTCGTTGTCTGGCTCAAATAGTCGTGGTCTGGCGACTTCATTTGTAACATCTGTTGGGACCCATTGCCCCCATTGCTTAAAGTGGAAAGGAACCTCAAATGTCTGACATTGACGCAGCAGGCTCACCGCCCAATCGGGATGCATTGGACGAGAACTTCCACCACTTTCTCCGCCAGCAATTATCCAATCAATTGGGTGTAGCCCCTTCCTCTTAAACCAAGGTGTTAGGTTAAGCTGGCCTAACAAGGGCTCGCAGGAGAGAAACCGTACCGCAGCTGCGTTCCTCAAGAGGAAAGGAAGTCGCTTTTCAGCCACTGTTTGGTTTTCTACGCTGGTACCTAACCAAACGTTTGTGGGCCAATCGTTGCGCCATGGGACCATTCTTTCAATATTCTGTGGGCGCTTTGTGAGAAGAAGCCAATCAAGATTCGGCGTGTTCTGAATGAGATCCCAGAGGCGCTTGCGTTGTTCATTGAGATCAGCTCGCCTCTCGAAGACATCAGCCATGCTTGCACAAAAGACCCTTTCACGGGTGCCGGCGATTCGAGCCTTCTCATTCCATCTCAGAGGTTCGCTCCAATGTGCGTCGCTGAAGAATCGCCGCGGAGCAGTTGTGCCCCAAAGTTGATGTCCCATTCGTTTTGCCCACAACTCCGCGTAGCAATTGTCGCAAGCAGGGGATACCTTCTTGCAACCCCACCAAGGATTAAATGTGTGGTGCGTCCATTCAATGTGAGAGTTCTTGGACATTACGGGGATTGTAACTTCAAGGGCGTTCCATGTGAATAGTTTAACTCAATGAGAGATTCTTGATGGATGCAAGAGATTGTGTACTTGAATTGAGACCGTCAGTTTGCGCTGCGATATAAGCCTCAACGGCGCGGGCTACCAGCGGCGCTTCCAGCGGTGGATAAAAGTCAGGAAGCTTCCTTAATTGGGTTAGCTGTTCCTGCATCAACCAAAATCCACCTATCTCGGCGCCGAAACAATTCGGCGTAGCCAACTCCAATGCCGTGCGATGCACTGCGCGCAAATATTTCGCGGCAGCCGCATCAATCTCAACCACACAATCGGCAAGGGCGAAGCCAAGCAGGCTGACTTCCGGTATTGGTCCAGGTTGGATTGGCCCGTCCATGCTTTCAGTTATAGAACGTGATCGTATTTTCTAATTAAGCCGCGCACGATGCCCTGGATTTGAATCCGTTCAGGCGTCTTGATGAAGATTGGTTTGAACTGTGGATTGGCCGGTTCTAAACGAATGAAGTCGGGCTCTCGATAAAACTTTTTCACCGTCGCATAATTGCCATCAATAAGGGCGACTACCATCTGACCGTTCTCAGCTGTCTCCTGCGACGACACGATAATGATGTCGTTGTCCTGAATGTTTTCTTCAATCATCGAATCGCCACGCACGCGCAGGGCAAACATGCGCCCGCGACCCACCATGTTCCGCGGAGCAGATACAGTCTCGTGAGAGAGAATTGCCTCTATCGGTTGTCCGGCTGCCACCATTCCCAGCAATGGAATTTCTGTCTCGTCGTCTGTAGTTTGCTGTTTGATTAACTCAATACCACGGCTGACGTTGGGAATGCGTTTGATGAATCCTTCACGCTCGAGCGCCGACAGGATGCTGTGGACACTGGCCGGCGAAGTCATCTGAAACTGCTTCCCAATCTCAGCGATAGTGGGAGGCTGATGATGGATCTCCTGGTACCGGGAGATAAATTCATAGACGTGCCTTTGGCGTGCAGTTACAGGCATTCGCAATTCCTCCAGCGTTAAATTTCTTGCCTCATTGAAGCTCCTCGTGTTATTTTCGCAGCGTTCCGAAAATCAGGCGAATATTAACGAATACGAGGCGAGGCGTCAAGAGGAATAGTCGTGGTACTGATGCAGTTACGTCGAGTATTACAGAACCCAGCGCGGGGTAGCGCGGGATGCTGGAGAAGCGAGCATTCGAAGGGTTTAAGTAGCCTAAAGGATCCCGCGCTACCGCGCTGGTTCTGTAATGATCGTGTTCGTGACGTGGTCACTTAATCACTCGAGCACGAAGCAACTAACAGTTTGCTTTACATTTATGAGAGCTGCCATTACCAAAAGCGAAATTGAATCTGAGATTACCTCACGCTTCGGTTCTGCCTTTAAGCTTCAGGAGAAAAGAGCCGGGGAGTTTTTATCCAGCGGCATTTCTCAAATCGATGCATTCACCGGAGGTCTGGCGCGTGGCGCTATCACAGAGATCTACGGCCCGGCTTCTTCGGGGCGCACCAGTTTCATGCTTTCCGCCATGGCCCATGCGACGAGGCATGAAGAGGTTTGTGCTTTAGTAGACACAAGCGATGTGTTCGATCCGCAATCCGCAGCGGGTGCCGAGGTAAAGTTTGATCGGCTATTGTGGATACGTTGCGCAAACAATCTGGAGCACGCATTTAAAGCTACCGACATGCTTTTGCAAGCCGGCGGTTTTGGACTTGTGATGCTTGACCTGGGAGACGTGCCGGCCAAATCCGCAAAGAGGATCATATCCTCCTGGTGGTATCGCTTTCGTCGCACGCTGGAATCCACGCCTACCGCCCTGGTAGTAATCGTTGAGGAGAGCGCAGTCCGATCATGCGCCTCGGTGGCTTTGGAGTTAAAAACAGAAAATCACCTCTGGTCGTCAGGTGGAGAAATACCTGGACCGTCAACCTCGGAGTTTCCCTCAGTCAATAAATTCGGTAACAGGCGGTTGTCATCAGCCGCTCGTATCGCATCAATTTCCAATCCTTCAGTCACGCAGCTTCGTCGACAAGCCATACGGGTCTCACATCCTCACGCAAACCTGTTGCGAGGTTTATCTTTTCAGGTGGAGTGCCGCCGGCCGCTTTATTTGAAAAGAGAAGT
>JBGTCM010000288.1:0-6975 GCA_041748795.1 Pyrinomonadaceae bacterium | reverse complement strand
AGTGCGGCGGCTCGACGCCGCTTTTGGTCACCATCTCAAATACGCGCGAAACCCAAAAGCGGTGCCGAGCCGCCGCACTCCAGATTTTTATCGTGAGACTTCTACCCCACGCCCGCAAACTGACAGTTTGCGTTACGATTTTTTTCCTTGCATGTCAGGCGCTGGCGCAAAGGGAATTCACGCGTTACGTCGATCCATTCATTGGCACCGCCGGACACGGCCATACATTTCCCGGGGCCACAATGCCTTTCGGGATGGTCCAACTCAGCCCTGACACAAGACTGACAGGTTGGGATGGCAGCTCCGGTTACCACTACTCCGATAACGTCATATACGGCTTCAGTCACACTCACCTCAGTGGTACAGGCATCTCTGATTACGGGGATATTCTTCTGATGCCGACCGTGGGAGATGTCGTTCTCTCAGCGACGACTCCCGATGCGAAGAAGGGCTACGCTTCGCGATTCGATCACAAAAACGAGTCGGCCCATCCGGGTTACTACTCAGTAAAGTTAGAGGACGACAACATCCAGGTGGAACTCACTACCACGAATCGCGTTGGACTGCACCGTTACACCTATCCGGAAAAAGATCGGGCAAACATCATTCTTGATCTGGCCCATCGCGACAAAGTTATTGATTCCTACGTGAAGATTACCGGCGGCAAGAACTTCATCGGTTGGAGAAGATCAGAGGCCTGGGCAAAAGACCAGATCGTCTATTTCGCGGGCGAGTTTTCGCGGTCGTTCAGCGATTGGGGCATTGGGTTAGACGGCCGAAAGTGGCCAGGGATGCGGGAGGTTAATGGGCGAAACGTCCAGGCATACTTCACGTTTGACGCTGGGAATGCTGTGTTGGTGAAGGTTGGGATCTCGTCCGTAAGTCTGGACGGCGCGCTCAAGAACCTGGGAGAGGAACTGCCTCATTGGAATTTTGAGAGAGTAAAAGCGAACGCCGCCGAGGCCTGGAACGCGGAACTAAACAGGATACAAGTCACTGGTGGAACCGACGGGCAACTCAAGAACTTCTACACCGGTCTCTATCACGCCATGATCCATCCCAATTTGTTCATGGACGTTGACGGTCAATACCGAGGACGCGATTTCAAAATTCACAAAGCCGCCGGGTTTGACAACTACAGTGTCTTCTCACTCTGGGACACATTCCGTGCGGCGCACCCGCTGTACACGATCATCGATCAGAAACGCACTCGAGATTTCATCAAGACGTTTCTGGCGCAGTACGAACAGGGAGGACGCTTACCTGTTTGGGAGCTGGCTGCAAATGAAACGGACACGATGATCGGTTATCACGCCGTCTCGGTCATCGCTGATGCCGCCGCGAAAGGTATTAGCGGTTTCGATCTCGAGCGTGCGTTTGCCTCGATGAAGCACAGCGCAGAGCTCAAGCACTTCGGTCTCGATTCCTACACCAGTCAGGGCTTCATGAATCTCGAGGACGAGCGTGAATCCGTCTCCAAAACGCTTGAATATGCTTACGACGATTGGTGTATCGCGCAGGTGGCGCGGATGCTCGGGCACACTTCTGATTACGAGCGTTACCTCGCGCGCGCGCAGTATTACAAAAACGTTTTCGATCGCGAGTCGGGCTTCATGCGCCCGCGTTCAAACGCCGGTTGGCTTACCCCATTTAATCCGCGCGAAGTTGATTTCAATTTTACGGAAGCCAACTCGTGGCAATACACCTTCTTTGTCCCGCAGGATATTGCCGGTCAGATCGCGTTGATGGGTGGACCGAAAAACTTTGCCCGCAAACTCGATGCGATGTTCGCGGCGGAGAGTAAAACTACGGGACGCGAGCAGGCAGACATCACTGGATTGATTGGCCAGTATGCTCACGGCAACGAACCAAGCCACCACGTAGCCCATCTTTACAACTATGCGGGGCAGCCATGGAAGACGCAGTTTCGTGTGCGGCAGATCATGGACCGCTTCTACAAGCCCGAGCCTGACGGCCTGATCGGAAACGAAGACTGCGGGCAGATGTCGGCTTGGTATGTATTAAGTGCCGCCGGCTTTTATCCGGTCACGCCGGGCTCACCCGTTTATGCGATTGGTACTCCGCAATTTCCTGAATTGCGTTTCAATCTCGAGAATGGGAAATCGTTTGTGATCAAAGCGCGCGGGGTTTCGGAGAAGAACTTCTACATCCGGTCGGCGCGTTTGAACGGCAAGCCTTATACAAAGTCGTATCTGCTGCATAGCGACTTGATGGCGGGCGGAGAATTGATCTTTGAGATGGGCGCGCAGCCCAGTTTTCGATGGGGTGTCGGTGAATCTAATGTTCCCGTTTCGCGAATTGACGGCAATCAAATCGTGCCCGTGCCGGTGATCGAAGCTGCCGGTAAGAGCTTCAAGGACCGGCAGAAAATCAGCATCGAGTCGATCGCGAATTCCGCGAAGGTGTATTACACAACCGATGGCTCCGAACCTGGACCGCAATCCACGTTGTTTACCAAACCCTTCTTCGTCGATCGCCACTCAACGATCAAAGCGATGGCCATCGATGACCGCGGCACGCGTAGTCTTGTTGCCATCGCCAGATACCAACGGATTCCACACGACTGGACCATCTCGCTAATTTCAAGGTACAGCTCGCAATACACCGGCGGCGGAAACCTCGCGTTAATCGACGGCATCAGGGGAACGGCTAACTGGAGCGGTGGTGGATGGCAGGGCTATCAGGGCCAGGACATGGTGGCGGTGGTTGATCTGGGAAAGATTCTAAGCGTGTCGAAGTTAGGCGCAGGGTTTCTGCAGGACGTTGGTTCCTGGATCTGGATGCCGCGGCAGGTAGACTTTGAAGTCTCTCGTGATGGCCGCAACTTTCGTCTTGCTGGTTCTGTTATTAATGAGGTGCCGGAAAAACAATACGGTGTGGTCATCAAAGATTTCGAGAAACAGATACAAAAACAAGAAGTGCGTTACATTCGCATCCGCGCCCGCAACTACGGAAAACTTCCATCATGGCACGCGGGCCATAATGGAGACGCCTGGATTTTTGTCGATGAGATTGTGATTGAATGAAGGCGGTGTGTGATAACTAGGGGAGAGGGAAGGGGGAAAGGGGAAGGGTGAAAGGGGAAAGGGAATTTGGCACGCCGGCTTGCCGTTCCCCTTTACCCATTCCCCTTTACCCCTTGCCCTTTTACCCATTCCCCATGCCGATTACTGCCCGGCCGTTGCGGGCTTGGCCGCGCTCCGGGGTTTGTTGAACGGTGACGTCGACTTCCATGCCGGCATCGCATCAGCGTTGGCGGCGCGCAGCCCGATAATCATTCCCACCTTGGCCAACGTTTGTGGTCCAGTCCAGTTCCAGTCCGGCTTCACCGTGTCACTGGGTGAATGGTAGTCAGTCTCAAGCCACTTCCTGGCGCGTGGAATCCAAATGGAAACATCACCTTCAGGTCCGCCCAGCAACATCAACGCCGGCACGCCCTGTTTCACAAACGCGTAGTGATCTGATCGGACGAAAGCATTTTCTTCAGGCATCGGATCCGGGGTGACGACATTACCCGTTGCCACAGTGACGTCTTCGAAGACCTGGCCCAGATCAGAATGCTCGGCGCCAAAACCAACAATCCGCTTCACTGGTCCATAAACCTCGGTGCCGATGCCATCGAAGTTGATGTTTGCGGCGACCTTGTCCAGCGGCCATGTGGGATTCCTTACCCAATGTTCAGCCCCGTACAACCCATACTCTTCTCCGGTGACGGCAAGAAAGATTATTGACCTGCGCGGCCGTGATGCTGGCTTTGGATACGCCTTTGTAAACGCTTCGGCGATGGCTGCGATGGTTGCCGTACCGAGTGCATTGTCCGCGGCGCCGGGATAGATTTTGCCGCCTTCAACACCGTAGGCATCGTAATGCGCCGTGAACACGACAGCTTCTTCCTTCAGTTTAGGATCAGAACCTTCCATCACTGCCACGACATTGCTGCTTGGCGCTTCGTCGAGCTTGAACCGCAACGCCAGAGTTGCAGTCTTACCGAGATCGCGAGAAACCGTTTCACCAGTCTTTGCTTTCTCCAGCATCTGCGCATAAGTCATTTGAGTGCCCGCCAGGATTTTGTCCATGGCTCCATCGCTGGCGAGCAGAATCGGGGGGACTTTAAAGTTCATTACCGGCGCTGAGGCGAGCGAGACACGTCGCCGCGACAGATAATTGGCAATAGTCGAGTACGGTTGTGCCGCTGTTCCCGCTCCCGCGTAAACCATCGCCAGCGCACCCTTGCCAAGAATGTTCATCGCCCTGTTCTGCGGACTTGCTGCTCGCCGCCAGGCCGTAGCGTCTACTCCGGTGGGCTGTCCGCTGAGAACAACGACCACTTTGTCTTTCAAATCCAGGCCAGCCATATCGTCGCGTTTCAAATCCGGAGACACAACGCCATAGCCAACAAACACCACCCCGCCAGTCAAATCCACTTTGTCGGAATTGTAGGGCGGGGCAATTACATAATCTGGACCATGCTGCAAACTAACGTCGCCGATTTTCACAGACGATTCGGGCAGGACGGCGGCAGATCTAAATTTAATAGCTTGAAGATAGGTGCCGTTGTCGCCGGCGGGTTTTAGTCCGATTTTGGCGAAGTAGGCCGCGAGGTAATTCGCAGCTTTGTCTGCACCTGGTTGCGCGGTGCCGCGCCCTTCAAATTCCGGTGCGCTCAGCGCGGTCGTGAGTTCGCGTATGGTTTCAAGCCTGACGCTACCGGCCGCCTTTTTCTCGTCCGCCGTAAGAGTCGCAGTTTTTCGAGCAGCAGGAGCAGCGGCGCCTTGTTGCCATGCGCGTGCGGGCAACGTGGAAACTGCCAGACCGGAAACGGCCAGCAGCAGTGCCAGCATGGAGCGCTGAAGTAGATATTTAACTGGAAACGATTGCATTAAAGTTCTCCTAAAGTTGATTAGTTGCAGATGCGGGTAGTGTATACGCAGTTGGCCGGGGAATGTTTTGGAAGAGGAAGCAGCAGGCATGGCTCTCCCAGGCCCATTTTGCATTCTTACCTGCTCCTTAAAGCCATTGACATTTTTTGACCGCGGGAATATCGTCCCCGCGTCCTTAAAACGGCTGAATTCTCACGAGCTGCTTCCTCGCAAAACTCGCTAAATCCAGCCCTATACATTTTCGTTTCCGTAGGTTCGGAGTTTAAACCAAAATTTTGCTTAGGCCGCAGGAGAGCTTGGACGAGCCGAACGCAGTTACAGACCCGAGCGCGGTAGCGCCGGATCCCAGGGCGCCGACCCCAGCCACTCTGCATCGCCTACGTTGCTAACTAGCTTCCAGCATCCGGCGCTACCCGCGCTCGGTTCTGTAAGCATGAGCCTTTAAACCGTGAAGGCCAAATTCGGAATTGAGCATCAACTACTGTTAACCGCAACTCAAACAAACCCGGCAAAGCCCCAGCAGGAGGTGCCTCATGGCAACAGACTTCGACGTGGTAATTATCGGCAGCGGTTTCGGTGGAGCAGTTTCGGCCCTCAGACTCGCCGAAGGAGGTTACAAGGTTTTGGTCCTCGAACGTGGGCGGCGCTGGGTGCGCGACCAGTATCCCAGCGTTACTCAAAAGGACTGGCTATGGAATGAGGGTCGACCTGCCGAGACCAATGGTTGGCTCGACATCCGTCTGCACGGCAAGATCGGCACGGTTGCGGGTGCGGGTGTCGGAGGAGGCTCCTTACACTTCGCTAACGTAGTGATCGACGCTCACGAAGATTTCTTCAAGGCGGGCTGGCCGCCGGAGATTAACTTCCAGGTGCTTGCCCCTTACTACCAGAAGGTCAGCGATGTGCTTCACCCTCGCAGAATTCCCTCCAATCAACATTCGAATCGCACCAAGCTACTGAAGGAAGCGGCATTGCTGGCGGGCTTCGCCGCGCAATATGACGAGGTGGATCTCAACATCAAGTTTGAGGACACCTACTCTTACGACGCCTCGCGCGTGCCTCGGGCTGACGACAGTGTGATGACGCCAAACCCTGACGGACTTGAACAGGGGTTCTGCGTTCACCTCGGACAATGTGTTCTCGGTTGCCCCGTCGAAGCGCGGAATACACTGGCGCTCAACTACATCCCGCGCGCGGAGAAGAAAGGCGCTGAAGTACGCCCACTGCACATCGTCCGTAACATCGAGCCAATTGATGGAGGATATCGCGTCCATTTTGAACGCATCGAGCAAGGTAAACTCAAGCCGGGTTCGGTGACGGGACGTCTGGTAGTAGTCTCAGGCGGTTCTATCGGTTCAACCGAACTGCTTCTGCGTTGTCAGAAACAACACAAGACTCTTCCTAACTTTGGCAAGCTGCTTGGCTCACATTGGTGTACAAATGCCAACTACCTGAGTCCGGCGTTTCACGATCGCAAGGTCTATCCCTCACGTGGACCAACCATCACGGCCGGAATACGTTTCTTCGGTGACAACCATTACAAAGGCAGCCGTTTCATGATTGAAGACGGGGGCGTCCCCGACCTGCTGGTCCAATATCAGCAGAACCTCAAGAACCCGAGCGGCGACGCCCAAAAGTTTGCCGCCGCGCTGGGTCAACTCTATCGCGGATTACTGCAACAACCGTTTGACAATCTTATGCCCTGGTTTGCACAGGGACGTGACCAACCCATCGGAAAATTCAAGGTAGAGAAAGAATTCTTTGGTTGGTTCGGAGATTACAAGCTGCGTCTTGATTGGAAGACGAGCGGGGCAAGGAAAGTCCTCGATGGCATTCAGGAAGTACATCGCAAGCTGGCCGAGAAGACTGGAGTGAAGCTGATCATTCAAAACCCGGACGCTTTTATCACGCCGCATCCGCTTGGCGGCGTCCCGTTAGGATCGTCGCCGGCGGACGGCGTCGTGAATCAGTTTGGCGAGAGCTTCGCATATCGCAATCTCTATGTGGCAGACGGTTCGATCATGCCCGCGCCGGTCGGACACAACCCTTCAAAGACGATCGCCGCACTCAGCGA
>JBGTCM010000287.1:0-3066 GCA_041748795.1 Pyrinomonadaceae bacterium | reverse complement strand
GCGGTAAATTGTTTAGAAATAGAACCGAGTTGATAAACGGTCTCCGGTGCGGCGGGAATTTTCCTCTCCAGGTCGGCGAAGCCGTAACCCTTCGCCAGCACCAGCTGCGTCCCGCGCATTACGGCGACAGAAAGACCCGGGATGGAGCGTCCCTTGAGGGCGGCTTCCGCAATCGAGTCAACCGCGGCTTCAAAGGGCAATCCGGGCTTTTTTCCTTTTCGCTGAGCATTGGACGAGGTCGCCAACGCCGCGAGGCAAAGCAAGAAAGTCCTTCTCCTCATCATATCTGCCTTTCCCTCCCAGAGGTTAAAATCAAAACGCTAAATATCTTAAATTTGTCATCGCAAGGAAGAATGATGAAAGCCACGCTATCCCGCGCTCCCGCCGCTCGCGTCCAACGATTTGTTGGGCCGCGCGAGCATTTCAAGAGGTTTCGTGTTTTTGACGAACACGTTCGGAAACGAACCGCGACCGCGACGCTGCGTTCATAGGAAGCCCGCGCACATTGCACCAAGCCAAGACCTCCTCTACGTCGATGTCGATTTTTTCAACCACAACATCAGCAGGAATGCCGTCGCGAATCATTCGTTCCGCCGTTTGTAGCCAGGCATCGTAGGTCTCTTCCAAATTGTCGACGTCTTCAGAAACCTCGCGAAGACGCTGCCATTGTTCCGGACGATACCAAGCCACGCCGGTAACGATTTCCGTTTCATTAGTGGTCTTTCTCATAGAGTGCAGTAAGCGCCGAACGCTGCGCTTGAGCGGCTCGCCCGCACAACTAAAGGGAAAGGCTACTCACCGGCGAGTCCGCTCCAATCGTTTGTTGGATTGCGCCGTACCCGAAAGGTTTTGCCTTTCCCCCTTGAGTTCAGCAGCAAACCACCCTATAGCTCGAATTAAAGACAATGATGCATACACGCTTAGGGAATAGAAAACTGAGTTTGCGGCCCAAGCTTGATGTGTAAAACTAAAGGCCTCTCCGTCTCCGAAGGGCAATAGAGTGGTGAGAATCAATTCGCCGAATATTCCGGGCAGTAGCCAAACTACGGCACGGTCAACCCCAAGGGCTGATAGGAAGATCAGTAAGGCCGTAATGATAACGCCAATACCTACAGAATAACTTATCTGTCTAAATTGGCTCATAAACGCCCTCACGTAATTTCAGTCGACTAAACCTTCGAAACCATAGCGAAGTATCGGTCGATCTAAAGAAGCAATCCAACGCTGGCCTTCAGCTGCGGCGCGCGATCAGCATCCAAGCTGCGAAGAAACAAACTACTTGAGAAGCATGCTATCGCGCCGTCAGCTGCAAGGCTTTGTTGGGTTGCGACCACGCGACGTAACGAGCGGGTACAGAACCTGGAGCGGTAGCGACGGAGCCCGGCCATCCAGGAGATCCTCAGCTTGGTTTGTAATTCCAGTTTCCGGATCCAAATAAGTCGTTCACCAGCATGCCCATGTAAGCGACGTTGTCCTGCGTCTCGAAACTGAAAATCATCACGCCGCCATAGACGTTAGTCTTTATCCAGTTGACATCCTGGGATGGATCGGGCGACGGACTCCCTGACCAGAAACCCTTCGACAGTGCGTTTGTCGCCATGCCGCCTGGATTGTTATAGAAAGGCAGCACGCTTTCGGGAGATGCGCCATAGGTCATTTCCCACCCGTAGCTCAGCGTGTCGGCCAGAGTCTTTCCCTGGTAATTTGAAGTGAAATACGTCTGGTCTTCCCACAGAGCCTTCGAGATAATTTTGCCGGGCATCAGTTGCTGCATGATCGACGTCACCATAATCAGCGAAGTGTCGTTGGGCGTGCCCGAACTCCATTCATCGTCAATGTCGATGCCGTCGAGGCCGTATTGATTCACGACCTCCGTCTGTAGATACTGAGCAAAAGCAGTCGCGTCACTTTCAGACGTAAATTCCGACCAGCCGACCGGTGCGTGTCCGTTCAGAACCGTGAGCAACACTATCAGTCCTTTGGCTTGTAGAGCCTGGACCGATCCGTCACTGAGCACTTGCTGAATGTTAGGGTTGAACGGATTAGTTGTTGGCGGGTCGTTGTTATTCGCTCTGAGATACGGCAGCTCGCTGCTGGCATAGTTCCCGCCGAAGATACAAACCACATCGATCGCGGGGCTGCCGTCGGCCATCACGTAATTAGCAAGGTCCGTGAACTGCTGCGAGTCGGTGGGGTTAATGTAAGCAATGGTCATGAAATTCCTTTGATACGAGTCACATTGCGGCGCGCTGCCGAACCACGGTTCCCCGCTAAAGAAAACCGCATCGCCCGGATTAAAGACTCCCTGATCTCCAAGTGTCTCGAGCACCATGTATTCGCGGCAAAAGAAAAAGAACGTGATCTTCGGATCCTGCATGGCAATCCGTTTGGCTTGTTCCGGGGAAGAGTTCGATACTCTCTTCACCAGACCTTGCCAGTTCGCCCCCTTGTACATGGCGACGTTCGGTGTTTTTGTCCAGGGCATAGGAAACTCCTTTCAAATATAAGGTCAGTACCGGGAGCGGTAGCGGGGTTGTGTAACCGCGCAACCCAACGACTGCCTTCAGCTGCGGCGCGCGATCAGCATTCAAGCTGAAGGAATAAAGTTACTTGAGAAGCATGCTATCGCGCCGTCAGCTGCAAGGCTTTGTTTTATGAAAGGGCGTCAAGAGAAAAAACAATCCTACCTGCTGGCCGTCCTTTCTTGGTCGCCAGCCCCACAACTTACCAGTAAGCCCTTCAACTCACGCCGCCAGGGTTCTTTTCTTTCATCCTCACCTCAGCAATTCTTAGAGATTTTTCTGAGCGACCGCGGCCTGACTTCTTCCCGTGAAGTGCCGACCATTGTTTTATCTGAGACTTCGACTCAACTCCAGTCTTCGCCTACTGCTCTCTCAGGTCGTGCCGGGGGGCATACAGTTGGGTGTGGTCCTTAGGTGCGGCCTGCTTCGGCTCGCTACTCATGTGACACAAAGCCGTTTGATACTTCCCCCGAACCTGTTTTTCAATCTCTTCCTGCAGGGAGGTGGTTTTTCTTTGATCCGCCGGCTGATGTCGGAGCTCGCT
>JBGTCM010000286.1:0-7769 GCA_041748795.1 Pyrinomonadaceae bacterium | reverse complement strand
TTGAGCGAGGCACGGCGATCGTACGCCGCGCGATGGAACTCAATCCGAACCACGCAGGCTGGATGCACTTCGCGCCGCTCTGGGATCACTTCCACAAAGGCGAGTACGCGCAGGCTCTGGAGTGTGCGAACCGCGTGGATGTACCCGGACTCTTCTGGCCCTTCCTCGTAATGGCATCAGCCTGTGGACATCTCGGCCGGCGCGTCGAAGCCGAAGCCGCGGTTCGGGATCTGTTGGCGCTCGATCCTGAATTTGCTGCACACGTGCGTTCAAACGTCGGGAGCTGGCACTTCGCGAGTGGCCTAATGGACCCAATCCTGGAAGGACTCCGCAAGGCAGGACTCTCGGTTTCCGCGACCGAGGGATCGGCCGACTTCGCGGCAAAAGCAGATCGATCGGAGTCAGGTACTTACTCGGGTCAGGTCCGGGCCGACGAGGGTTTCTGGGTCGCGGTGTTGCCATTCAAGTACAGCGGCGGAAGCGAAGGTCTCACGGCCCTGGCCGAAGGATTGATGGAGGGCATAGTCACTGGCCTCTCGCGTTTCTCCTACCTTCGTGTCATCGCCCGGAGTACCTCACTAACCGCCAACCAGGGCGTGGATGTTCGCGCTGCAGGGAAAGAGCTTGGCGCACGCTATGTGTTGGAAGGAAGCCTCCGGCAGGCGGGAACGAAGGTGCGCCTGGCGGTTCAGCTCGTCGACACGGCTTCCGGCGCCCATCTCTGGGCGCAGACCTACGACCGAGTCGTCGATCCCGAAGCCGGGTTCGAGCTCCAGGACGACCTCGTCCCGCGCATCGTCTCCACATGTGGCGATCGCTTCGGAGTGCTCGCGCGGAGCATCAGCGATGCCGTCCGAGGAACGGAGCCTGGTCAGCTCGGCCCCTACGAGGCGCTCATGCGCGGCTTCGGGTATCACCTGCGTTTGACTCAAGTCGATCACGCGGACGCGCGTGACGCCTTGGAGCGGGCTGTCGATCGCGCGCCGTCCAACGCGGACTGCTGGGCGATGCTCTCGTGGATCTACTCCCACGAGCATGCCCACGGCTTCAACGTCCGGCCCGGCTCGCTCGAACGGGCGCTTGCTGCCGCGCGACGCGCCGTGGACATCGCGCCGTCCAATCAGCTTGCCCAGCAGGCCCTTGCGGTCGTCTTGTTCTTCCGCAGGGAGACGGCCGGTTGCCTCAGCGCCGCCGAGCGCGCGATGGCCCTGAACCCGCTCGACACGAGCAACGAGGCCATTTTCCTCATCGCCTTCACCGGCGATTGGGATCGCGGCTCCGCGCTCATCCGTCGAGCGATGGAACTCAACCCTCACCATCCCCGCTGGTACGAGCTGACGTTGGCCATTGACGAATATCGGCTTGCCGACTATCGCGGCGCGATTGACGCGGTCCTGAAGGCGAACGCGCCCGAGGTCTTCTGGGGGAACCTCGTGCTGGCCGCTGCGTACGGCCAGTTGGGTGAGCTCGCCCCCGCTCGCCAGGCTTTGCGAGACCTGCTCGTTCAGAAACCGGACTTCGGGCAGGCAGCGGCAGGGCTGCTGGCGAAGTGGATGGATCCCCAGCTGGTCGAGCATCTGACCGAGGGGTTGCGCAAGGCGGGGCTGGACACTGCGAAGAAGAGCGCGGCAATCCCGGTGCGCGAGTCTGCGACTGTTTCCCCACCGGAGTCGGGAGCCATTCGCGCCGACGAGGGATTCTGGGTGGCCGTCCTGCCGTTTAGGTATCGCGGCTCGAATGTCGATCTTGAGGCACTGGCGGAAGGGCTTTCTGAAGACATCGTCACGGGGTTGTCGCGTTTCTCCTACCTTCGTGTGGTTGCGCGCGGCTCAACACTACGCTACGCAAATCAGACGACAGATCTAAGGACCGTAGGTAAAGAACTGGGCGCGCGCTACGTAATGGAAGGAACCTTCCGCCAAGTCGGGATAAAGCTTCGACTTGCAGTGCAACTGGTCGATGCCACCTCGGGCACCCACCTATGGGCGGAAAACTACGAGCGAGAATTCAGACCCGAAAACATTTTTGAGTTACAGGATGACCTTGTTCCACGCATTGTTTCCACAGTCGCTGACTGGTACGGCGTGCTGCCCCACAGCATGAGCGAAACTGTTCGCCTCAAATCTCCAGATCAACTGAGCCCTTACGAAGCGTTGCTTCGGAGCTTCGGTTACTTCGAAAATATCGCCTCTGAAGAGCATGCCGTTGTCAGGTCCAGCCTGGAGCGATCTGTCAATCAGGAACCAGGCAACGCTGATGGATGGGCCATGCTTTCAATGATCGTTGGAGAAGAGCACAGGTTCGGATTCAACGTGAAGCCTGATTCGCTCGGGCGCTCACTCGAGGCCGCGCGCCACGCAGTTGAAATTGCGCATGCCAATCACTTCGCGTGGCTAGCCCTGGCGCAGGCTCTGTTCTTTCGTAAGGAATTCGACCCCTTTCGGGATGCGGCGGAACGAGCGATCTCACTCAACCCGATGGACGGATCTACGGTTGAATACCTGGGCCACTTGATAGCCTTTTCCGGCAACTGGGAGCGCGGCTGCGAATTGGCGGAACGGGCGCGACAACTGAACCCTAACCATCCTTCGTGGTACTGGTCAGTTCCTTTTCTCGATGCGTATCGCAAAGGCGACTACCTTAGCGCCAGACCTTTCTTACTGAAGGGGAATCCTCAAAAGAATTGGTTGATGCATGCACTGCTCGCCGCTGTTCAAGGCCAACTTGGAGAAAGTGAGGCGGCAGCGAAGCATCTCCGCGAGGTCCTGGAAATGATGCCGGACTTCCCATCGATCGGACGTGGTGAGTTTGGCAAGTGGTATCTCCCGGAACTCGTCGCTCACTTGATGGACGGACTGCGCAAAGCGGGGTTGGAGATTGATGAAGATCGTCCTGCAGACTCCTCGGCCGCTCTCTACGCGTCGAATGAGACTCGACCGAATGAAGGCTTCTGGGTCGCAGTGCTTCCCTTTAAGTTCACCGGATCGAATGTGGAAGTTGCCACTCTGGCTGAAGGACTGTCTGAAGAGATCGTCACTGGCTTGTCGCGCTTCTCATATCTGCGTGTGATCGCGCGCGGTTCGGCACTTCGATACAGAAAAGAAACAGATGACGTTTGCGATGTTGGCAGGACACTCGGAGCACGTTATGTGATGGAAGGAAGTCTGCGTATTGCTGGTTCGTCGTTACGCGTGTCAGTACAACTTATCGACGCAGGCAGCGGCGCACATCTGTGGGCCGAAACATACGATCGTCAATTCCGCGCTGAGGAACTATTCGCGCTCCAGGACGATCTTGTACCGAGGATTGTTTCTACAGTAGCGGACGTAAATGGTGTCCTTCCGCGAAGCATGAGTGAAGTCGTATGTAGTAAGAATCCAGATGAGTTAAGCCCTTACGAAGCTGTACTGCGCAGTTTCCGGTACTTCGATCGAGTCACACCCGAAGAGCTCGCAGCTGCGCGATCTTGCCTGGAAGTAGCCGTGAAGAAAGCTCCGACTAATGCGGATGCCTGGGCCATGTTGGCTCTGTTGTTCGTTCAGGACTACGGACAAGGATTCGATCTCCATTCCGATGCGCTAAACGCCGGGGCCCTGGCAGCACAACGCGCAGTCGAAGCGGGGCCATCCAATCACCTGGCGCATTTCAGTCTGGCCCAGGCGCGCTTCTTCCAAAAGGAACTCCAGAGTTTTCGTAATGCGGCAGAGCGAGCCGTCGCACTCAATCCGATGGACGCAAACGCACTCGCGTTTGTTGGTGAGATGTTCACTTATGTTGGCGATTCCGAACGTGGACTAGCGCTCGCCACTCGGGCCAAAGAAATCAATCCGAATCATCCCGGTTGGTTCTGGTATGCGGACTTCTTTCATGCGTATCGCCAGGGCGACTACCGCGGCGCACTCGACTTCATCCTCAAAACGAATTTGCCGGGTCACTGGGGGATGCATGCTGGTATTGCCGCCGCCGCTGGACAGTTAGGAGATCATGAAACGGCCGGTAAAGCTGTTCGCGATCTGCTCAAGCTGCGGCCAGACTACGGCACTACGGTACATAGCACTCTCGCGAAGTGGTTTGACCCTGAATTATGCGAGCAACTTCTCGAGGGCCTACGAAAGGCGGGGTTGGAAATCGTCGGTGAAGAGCCAGTCGTACATCACGTGGCTAATGAGTCCAGCAGGGAACAAACGGCAGTCACCAGTAGTACGGTCGATCTCAGCTTTGGAAGTAACCCCGCAATCGCAGTACTCCCGTTCCAGAACCTCTCCGGCGATCCCGAACAGGAGTACTTCGCAGACGGCATTACCGAGGAGATCCTAAATGCTCTGGCCCAGATTCCCGGGCTCCGTGTGGCGGGTCGTAGTTCCTCGTTTTCTTTCAAAGGTCGCAATGAAGATTTGCGCATCGTAGGAACCAAGCTCGGCGTCGGGACCATCCTCGAGGGCACATTGCGTCGCTCCGGTGATCGTCTCCGAATTATGGCTCAACTCATCGATGCCGGCAGCGGATACCAACTTTGGTCGGAGCGATACGATCGAGTTATCGAAGATGTATTCACCGTCCAGGATGAGATTGCCAGTACGATCGCCGGACGGCTGCAGTTGTCACTCAATGCTGAAAGCGAAGTGCAGCAACCACAGCCCGCCACTCGGCACATCGGTGCATACGAACTCTATTTAAAAGGACGAGCGTTGTTGTACCAGCGAGGTCTTAGTATCCCAAAAGCAATCGATTGCTTCACACAGGCCGTATCGCTCGATCCTTCCTATGCGCAGGCCTGGGCGGGGCTGGCAGACGGGTACACCACCTTCGGTTATTCGGGATTCAAGCCTGCGATCGAAGTAATGCCGCTCGCGCTGGATGCTGCACGACGAGCGCTTAAATTGGATGAGAACCTGGCTGAGGCTCATAACGCACTCGCTTGTCCGACTCTGTTGTACGAACGAGACTACAACCTGGCCAGGCTTGAATTCGAACGTGCTCTCGAACTGAATCCTAATTATCCGCAAGCTCGTGCCTGGTACGGTCTCTTTTATCTCCAATGGGTTGACGGATGCGACTTGGAATCTCGTGCCGAACTTTTGCGAATGCTGCAAATCGATCCATTGTCGGGTTATGCAAACGTGATCTTTTCTTTCTTCTGCGCCAGTAGCGATCGACCTTCAGAAGCAGTGGAGCATGCTCGACGTGGTGTCGAGCTCGATCCCAACTCGTACCTGGCCCAATGGAGTCTGGGAGTGGCACTGGAATGCGATGCTCAATATGAAGAAGCCGCCGCCGCAACTGAGCGAGCGCTGGCAATGTCGGGACGTCACACGTGGGCACTCTCCACCCTTGCTTCGATCTATGGTGCGTGGAGCCGGCCGGCTGATGCGCGAGCTATCTATCGCGAGTTGGAAGTGCGACGAGGGCGTGAATACATTCAGCCCTCAATGATGTCAATCGCCGCCGCGGCAGTTGATGAAATGGATCGAGCCATCGAGCTCGCTCAGGAGGCACTCGACGATAGAGATCCGCTTTTCGTTATGATTGCGCGAACGTGGCCGCAAAATAAGAAACTGCGGACTGATTCTCGATTTCTGGAGATAGTTCGTGAATTGGGGTTCCCAAAGTGGAATTCGGGAGTTGCCCTTTAGAAACTCGATGGAAAAGAATGGACAAGGAGCTGTCAGCCACCACCCTGTGCCAGGCCTGGATTACAGCTCAGGATGCTAAGAGCGCTCCCTTAATTCTGGGGAGGAGATTTAATCCCAGGGCAGGATTTCTAGATTCAGCTCGTAATCTGATCAAGTTGTAAAGTTACTAATAAAGGAGAAGACTTCGTGCAAAAAGAAGCAAAAATCGAAACCAGCGCGTCAGCCGCCTTGAGCGATTATGACGCTATTACCAATACCGTTCAGAACTACATCAAGGGCGGCAGGACAGGACGCACTGCCGACATGAAGCTCGCCTTTCATCCGGATGCAACCATCTTTGGATACATCGGCCCAGATCTGTTCGCCGGCCCAATCCAGGGACTATTTGATTGGAATGATCATAATGGTGCAGCAACCGAGCTGCAGGGCCGTATCACCAGCATCGATCTCGTCGGGTCGGTTGCTACAGTGCGGTTGGAACTCGACAACTGGACGGGACATCGGTTCACCGATCTTTTTACGCTATTAAAAGTCGATGGCGAATGGAAAATCATGAACAAGGTTTTCCATCTTCACGCGGAAACCGAATGATGTTTGACCCCACAGACTAAGAACAATGAAACTGATACTCTTCACCGCTATCCTGATCGCCATCTTGTCGGGGCCGTCCATTCAGTCGACCAATCAAGCGGCCTCGGGCCAGGGGAAGCACATTACTACTACATCGATGCCAACTCCCTACCTGTTTGTTTGGACAGCCGATGCTGACGGCAGAGACTCAGACTTCCTGGCCGTGATCGATGCCCACCCGGATTCGCAGACTTACGGCCAAGTCGTCGCTACTTTGCCCGTCGGTGCGCGCGCAACGTTTCCGCACCACACGGAATATGAGTTCCCAGCAGGATCGATTTTGTTTGCCAATGGCTGGGGCGCCGGACGCACGTTCCTCATCGATCTTAGCAATCCGAAGAAACCGCGCTTGGCGGGTCAATTCACCCAAATCGCAGATTATGGTTTCCCTCACAGCTACGCGCGTTTACCTAACGGCAACGTACTTGCCACGTTCCAGGTAAAGAGCAAAGGCTTTGAGCCGCCTGGTGGCCTTGTTGAACTTGATGCTCGCGGCCAATTCTTGCGGGCAAGCAGCGCGGATGTTCCCGACATTGATAACAAGAAATTGCTGTGGCCTTACAGCCTGACGGTACTTCCGCAGATTGATCGAGTCGTCACCACAAGTACAGAAATGGGACTGCCGAGTTGGGCTTCACCGCGGCCACACGAGTCACCCACGCACCAACACACATTCACCGATACTAACCACATACAAATTTGGTCGCTCAAGGATCTTCGACTGCTGGCAACAATTCCACTACCGCCATCTCCAAACGGTAAAGCGCAACTCAATCCAGCCGAGCCACGCATCCTTCCGGACGGCACCTTGTACGTAAATACTTTTAATTGCGGACTCTATCGCGTGCTGGGACCTGGAACGTCGGACCCGACAGCCGAGTTTGTCTACTCATTCCCGGGCGCCGGGACGAAATTCGAGTGTGGGGTTCCAGTAGTAGTTGGAAAGTTCTGGATTCAGACTGATCCGTCACTGCCGGGGTTGATTGCACTTGATGTTAGTAGGCCCGCTAAGCCAGTTGAGGTATCACGCGTGGTTTTTGACACGCGGTTTGAAAAATCGCATTGGGTGGCGGCAGATAGGAACGCAAGTCGGTTGGTTGTAACCGGCAACAATACGTCATGGGTCTTGCTTGTTAACGTTGACAGTGAAAGCGGCAAGCTGACACTGGATGAAAAGTTTAAGACTAAAGGTGCGGATCATCCCGGGATTGATTTCGACCGCCCGGGATGGCCTCACGGAACAACAGGCAAGGGCGTTGTTCATGGCGCACTCTTTGGCCCGTCGGTGGTTGAACGTAAGGCGACAAACCAATAAACCGCGAACTAACAATCAACCACTACCATATCGTCTCAAAAATCGGCGCGGGCGGAACGCCGTTCGGTAAGACAGCGCGTTCGCCATCGTAAGTGTTGAGGCGCGTCGAACGCACGTTGATCTCTTCGACCCTACCCTCATACTCTTTGACCTTAATCTGGTCGCCGACAACGAACGGTCTGCGCCACAGG
>JBGTCM010000285.1:0-1776 GCA_041748795.1 Pyrinomonadaceae bacterium | reverse complement strand
ACCGGCTGTCCTTTCTGGCTTGATTACGCCGGTAAACTCTCCTGGGATCCGCGCGAAGAAATTCAAACTTACGACGACCTTTCGCGATTTGGCTTCTTTGAGGACGAGTGGTTGCGAGAAGGGAACGTGCGCCGTTGGGTGCCCAAAGGGTACGCGGATCGCCCGGTCTATACTTTCGAGACCGGCGGCAGCACAGGTGTTCCAAAATCTCGGATCAATATCGAGGATTTTCGTCTCGACTATGAAGCGTTCAGCGACACCTTGCCTGATGAATACTTCCCGCGCGGGGCCAATTGGTTGTCGCTTGGACCAACTGGACCACGCCGTTTGCGGCTGGCAGTTGAACATCTGACGCAGTATCGCGGCGGTATTTGTTTCATGGTTGATCTCGATCCGCGTTGGGTTATCAAGCTCATCAAGATGGGCGAGATGAAAATGGCGGAAGCGTATAAACAGCACGTAATCGAGCAGGGGCTGACGCAGCTGCGCGCACACGACATCCAATGCTTGTTCACAACCCCCAAGCTGCTCGAAGCGCTTTGCGAAAGAGTTTCGCTCAGCAAGATGGGTATTAAAGGTGTTTTCTGCGGCGGCACCGAGATGACGCCGCAGTTTTATCGGTTCGCCGTGGAAGAGTTACTCGAAGGTGCATACTTCGCGCCTACTTATGGCAACACCTTGATGGGGCTGGCTGTGCACAAGCCTCTCCGGCCTGAAGACAATTACGCCGTAATCTACTATCCGCCACATCCGCGGGCCATGATTGAAGTCGTCGATCCGGAAAACCCTGACCAGGTTGTGGGCTACGGCGAAACGGGTCGAGTACGTTTGACCACGTTGACGAAGGAATTCTTTATGCCGCGTTTTCTCGAGCGTGACGAAGCTGAGAGGGAGCCGCCGTGTGATTTGTATCCGTGGGATGGCGTGCGCAACGTTCGCCCGTTTTCAAAACTGAATGCGTCGGTTGTTGAAGGGGTGTACTGATTCTTAGCCGCGGATTAACGCGGAGTTACGCGAATCAGGAACTGAGACAGTTGTGAGCGTTAATGAGTTGATAAAGCGGAAGTAGTTCGTGTTCTTATCCGCGGTTTCCGCGTTAATCCGCGGCCAAAATATGCTTCATATACCAATACTTCGCAAAGGTGAGCCTTACAAGAGTCTTGATGTCGCGCGCGTGCCGCATCATCGAACGCGTGAGCTGTTTGTCGAGATCAGCCAGGCAAATGTCGGTTTGATTCGCCGTGATTTGCTCGATCAATCTTCAGGCCGCGAAAAGCTGACGCAGTTTTCGACGGCTCAACTGGTGGATATTTGCTCTCGCGCCGCTGACTATTTCGCCAATGATTCACTGCCCTTAGGAGACGACGTCCAGAGCAAAGAAGACTATTTGCGGCAGGTTTCGGCGACGACGGGACTGCCTCATGTTCTGGCTGGTCGTAACATGGAAAAGATTCGCAGCATGCTTGCCGAGATGGAAAACGTTCTCAACGGTTTGACGCGAACCATTGATTGGGAACTGTTGGATAAAGGCTTCGGCGAGATTGGCGGTCACTCAATGAGCTTCTTTCCGCGCGGGGAATCTCTGGGCGTGGTGCTGCCAAACAACTCGCCGGGCGTTCACTCGTTATGGATTCCGGCCGTCCCGCTCAAAATGCCTTTGGTGCTAAAACCTGGAAGCGCGGAGCCATGGACGCCATACCGCATCATCCAGGCATTGATTAAGGCGGGCGCCCCTCGCGAAGCGTTCAGTTACTACCCGACGGACCACGGCGGCGC
>JBGTCM010000284.1:0-2606 GCA_041748795.1 Pyrinomonadaceae bacterium | reverse complement strand
TGCGGATGCAGGATGTTCTCCCGGTGGCCTGGTGAATTCATTAGACCGTTGTGTGCCACCGGAAGACTTGGACCAAGCGCCAGGTTTTCTCCAGCCGTTACAAAGCGCACGTTTGCAGCGCGGATGCGATCGAATGGATCTCGCCCTTCCGGAGTTTCATGTGCGAAGTAGCCGCGCGCAAACATGTCTGTCGAGTGGCGTCGAGCAACTTCAGTTAGTTCCGGGTCAGCCGCCAGCGCCTTTAACCCAACCGCCATTCTTTCCTTGTTTACCATTTCCAGCATACGCGCTTCCAGGTCGGGTCTGGGCCGTGGATTCCCAACCTTGAACGGCAGCGTGACGCGCTCGTGTGATGCCGGTTGAATCGTGAGGAGGTTGAGAGTCTCGGCGACTGCCTCAGCAAAGACCGGATGAAGTGCAGCTTCGAGGCGTTGGGCGTACACGGCGAGATGGTTTACGAGCCCACTCTCGCGGGCGCGTTCATGGACGCTCGGGTTCAGCGGAATCGCAAGCAGCAGCGCAGACGCGAGTGCCGCGGTTATCAGGCCGTTAGCGAAACCCAGTATAAGGCCGAGTAGTCGATTAAATGTGTGACCGTGAAGGTCTACTGGTAGACGTTTTAGGATTGCCTTACCGAGCAATTCGACCAACACGAAAGCGATGACTGCGATTAACACAAACGCAATCGGCTGGTCCCAAATTTCCGACCACATTTCGACGCGTGCTCCCAGCCAACGCGCCACTGGTTGATAAAAACGCAGACCGGCGAAAAGGACGAATGCCCAGCCCAACAAGTCGAGCATGCCCAGAATGAAGCCGCGCCGCCAGCCGTTGAACACGCTCAGCAATACGAGAACGATGAGCAGGATGTCGATTAGGTTCATCGCCATACAAAGTTAAGAGGGGGAGTGGGGGAAGAGTTAGAGGGAATCTTACCATTGGGTCGCCGGCATTAAGGCGACGGAACACACCTTCGATTGTGAGCAGGTTGAGTTTTGAAGTGGAGTTCTACTTAACATAAAGATTAAACGTTTGTGATATTTGCTGCCTCCAGCATCCCGCGCTACCGCGCTGGGTTCTGTAACGCTGCCCGACGGGCGCACAAGTGTTCCATCTAAACGAGAGCTAATTAATTATCTTTCGGTGGCGCCGGTTGATTAGTTTTTATTGCGACCAATACAGAAGCCAGCGCGGTAGCGCGGGATCGTTTAGGCTACTTAACATAAAGACTAAACGTTTGTGATATTTGCTGCCTCCTGTATCCCGCGCTACCGCGCTGGGTTCTGTAACGCTATCCGATGGGCGCACAAGTGCGCCATCTAAACGAGAGCTATTTTAATTATTTTCACCATTCTCGGTCGCAGCGCCGGTTGGATTAGTTTTTATTGCGACCAGGGTGTGGGTTTACGGACCCAGCGGTGCTGTTTGAGTTGTTTGTAGAGCTCGTCAGGCAGTGGACCGGCGTCGCCGGCGGCAATGTTTGATTCAACGTGGGAGAGCTTGCGCATGCCGGGAATGATTGTGCTGACGGTTGAGTTGTTGAGAATAAAGCGCAGCGCCAACTCAGGCAGCGTAATCTCGGGTTCCCCTGCGTGTTCCTGGTTCCACTTCCGCAGAAGTTCCTTGAGGGCTTCGACGCGTTCGAGGCTCGTAATAAGATTTTCCGGAACGAAGTAGGTGTTTCGCCAATCGCCTTCGGGCCAGCGGCTGTCTTTCGTAAGCGTGCCCGTCAGCGTTCCTTCATCAAACGGAACACGCGCAATTACAGCAACCTTCATCTCGTCACATGCAGGAAACAAATCATCTTCCGGATTCTGATCGAAGATGTTGTAGATCACCTGCACCGAATCAATCTGTCCGGTGCGAACTGCGCGCACGCCATTCCAGGGTTCCCAACGGTTAAGGCTGATTCCAATTCCGTTTATCAAACGTTGGCTACGCAAGTCATCCAGTTTGTAAAACCACCGGTCATCTCGTAACCAGTTATCGTCCCAGGTGTGGAGTTGAACCACATCGAAACTCTGCAAGCCGGCACTTTCGAGGCTGCGGTGTACATACTCTTCGACGTGATCGGGCGGATAGGATTCTTTGAGCGTCGAGTCTGGACGCGCGGGCCACTGTTGATTTTTTGGCGGGACTTTCGTGGCGGTGTAGAGCCGTTCATCACGATTGGTGCGAACTGCCTGGCCCAGCAGCTTCTCGCTGCGACCCTCTCCGTAGGCGTGTGCTGTGTCGAAGAAGTTGCAGCCGAGTTCTACCGCGGCCTGCAGGGATTGCAGCGACTCCTGATCGTCTGAGTTGGACCAGCTAGCCATTCCCCACATGCCGTAACCGATCTCGCTGACCTGCCATTCAAGGCGGCCAAATTTTCTGTAGCGCATGGTGGTGAATGGTAAATGGTAAACGGTGAATAGGAAAGACGAGTTGAAGTTATTCGTAAGAGGCGTCTCCTTGGAGTGCGCCGCCTTTGTCGGCGCTTTGGCCCGCTGCGACTTGTCGCAGCTTCATTACCTTCAGAAGTCTGTGAAATCGGAGTTAGTTCTGCGGCCAGATCGCGGCGCCAAGCCGCCGCAGGCCAAAGCGCCGACAAGGCGGCGCACTCCAAG
>JBGTCM010000283.1:0-5053 GCA_041748795.1 Pyrinomonadaceae bacterium | reverse complement strand
CTGCTGCGCGCGATCTTCGGTGAAAAAGCCGGCGACGTGAAAGATGCGTCCCTCGTCTCACCGCCGGGAATCGACGGCACAGTTGTCGACGTTCAGGTCTTCACCCGCAAGGGTCAGGAAAAGGACGCTCGCTCCCTGGCGATTGAGCAGGAAGAAGAAGATCGTCTGCGACGCGACCTTGAAGACGAAATTCGCATTCTGCGCGAGCAGCGCGATCAGCGTATTCGTGAATTGCTGGAAGGGCGGAAACTATCAGCCGACCTGACGGTGAACCGCGAAGTCGTGATTGCAAAAGGCATTGCGATTACACGCGAGATGCTTGCTGACGTGGATCCGAAGGCCCTCAGGAAAGTCCAGATGGCCTCGTCGCGTGTCGACGTCGGCGCGGAAATCAAGGAATACGAAGAACGCACCGAACGCCAGATCAAGATCCTTTCAGACATCTACGAGGAAAAGATCGCCAAGCTTCGACAGGGCGATGAGCTGGCGCCGGGCGTAATCAAGATGGTGAAGGTCTTCATCGCCATGAAGCGCAAGCTTTCAGTGGGCGACAAGATGGCCGGACGCCACGGTAACAAGGGTGTCATTGCACGCATCCTTCCGGAAGAGGACATGCCTTACCTGCCGGATGGAACTCCTGTGGAAATCGTGCTCAACCCGCTGGGTGTGCCTTCACGTATGAACGTGGGCCAGATTCTGGAAACGCACCTTGGTTGGGCCGCACGCGTGTTGGGCGTTCATTTCGCAACGCCGGTATTCGACGGCGCTACCGAGAAAGAGATCAAGCAGAAACTGGAGTTGGCCAACAACCGCGCGGCTGAGCTTGGATTACCTGAAATCGTAAACGAGTCGGGTAAAGCGATTCTCTATGACGGGTTGTCGGGTGATCCGTTTGAGCAGAAAGTGACCGTTGGTTACATCTACATGCTCAAACTTTCGCACCTCGTGGACGACAAGATTCACGCTCGGTCCATTGGACCATACAGCTTGATTACGCAACAGCCTCTGGGCGGCAAGGCGCAATTCGGTGGTCAGCGATTCGGAGAAATGGAAGTTTGGGCGCTGGAAGCTTACGGCGCGGCCCATATTCTTCAGGAGCTGCTGACAGCCAAGTCGGACGACGTGGCCGGACGCTCCAAGATTTATGAGGCGATCGTGAAAGGTGAGGCTGACTTCGATCCAGGTCTACCTGAGTCGTTCAATGTTTTGGTGCGCGAGCTCCAATCCCTGTGCCTTGATGTTGAACTCATCAACAAGAAGGTTGCAGGAAACGGCGCAGGTGAGGGAGAGGGAGTCGGTGAAGCGCTGATTACCAGCGCAGCCGAATAATTTCCAATTGCCGATTTCCAATTGCCGATTGGTCTTCGGACATCGATTAGGAATTCTAGTTAGTGCAGTGAACAACCTATGCGAGATGCCAATCGGCAATTGGCAATCGGCAATTGGCAATGGAGAATCCCGTGTTTCGATTCCAACAAGAGAAGACGCAATTAGCTCCTGACTTTGAGGCAATCCGTATCTCGCTGGCTTCACCGGACAAAATCCGGCAATGGTCACATGGCGAGGTTACCAAGCCGGAAACGATCAACTACCGAACGTTTAAGCCTGAGCGTGATGGACTGTTCTGCGCTCGCATCTTCGGGCCGGTAGCCGATTGGGAATGCCTGTGTGGAAAGTACAAACGCATGAAGCATCGCGGAGTGATCTGCGACAAGTGCGGCGTGGAAGTCAC
This sequence comes from Pyrinomonadaceae bacterium, assembly GCA_041748795.1. Classification (GTDB taxonomy): domain Bacteria; phylum Acidobacteriota; class Blastocatellia; order Pyrinomonadales; family Pyrinomonadaceae; genus PSRF01. The sequence continues at coordinate 3,321 of JBGTCM010000283.1, read as the reverse complement.
GCAGGCGAAAGTGCGTCGTGAGCGACTCGGCCATATCGATCTGGCGAGTCCGTGTTCGCACGTGTGGTTCTTTAAGGGTCTGCCTTCGCGTATTGGTCACCTGCTCGATATTCCTCTGCGCGAACTGGAAAAGGTCCTCTACTTCGAATCCTACATAGTTATCGATCCAGGCGACGTGCCGAGCATCAAGGAGCGCGAGCTGCTCTCAGACGAACGCTATCGTGAACTGGTGCGTGATTACCCGGCCGCCTTTGTCGCCAAGATGGGCGCCGAGGCCATCAAAGAACTGTTGTCGATGGTTAAGGTTGAAGAGCTGGCTATTGAGCTGCGCAAGCGGATGCGTGAAGAAACCTCGCAGCAGAAGAAGCTCAAATACTCGAAACGTCTTAAGGTTGCCACCAGCTTCCTGAAGTCGGGCAATCGTCCCGAGTGGATGATCCTGGACGTGATTCCGGTGATTCCACCGGAGCTGCGCCCCCTCGTGCCTCTCGATGGCGGACGATTCGCTACCTCCGACCTTAACGATCTCTATCGCCGCGTAATCAACCGCAACAACCGCCTGAAGAAGCTGATGGAGCTGCGCGCTCCGGAAGTGATTGTGCGCAACGAAAAGCGCATGCTTCAGGAAGCAGTTGACGCTTTGTTTGATAACGGTCGACGTGGCCGCGTGCTGCGGGGCGTTAACAACCGACCTCTGAAGTCTTTGAGTGGAACGCTCAAAGGCAAGCAAGGACGTTTCCGTCAGAACCTGTTGGGCAAACGCGTCGATTATTCGGGGCGATCTGTAATCGTTGTAGGGCCTGAGCTGAAACTGCACCAGTGCGGCTTGCCGAAGAAGATGGCACTCGAGCTTTTCAAACCGTTTATTTACAACCAGCTCGAGAAGCAAGGGCACGCCGCGACTATCAAGCAGGCACGCGAGATGGTCGAACGCCAGGAGCCTGTGGTTTGGGACATTCTTGAAGAGGTTATTCGCGAGCATCCTGTACTGCTAAACCGCGCCCCAACTCTCCACCGTCTTGGCATACAGGCGTTTGAGCCGGTGCTGGTTGAAGGCAAGGCAATCAAGATTCACCCGCTCGTCTGTACCGCATTCAATGCTGACTTCGACGGCGATCAGATGGCCGTGCACATTCCGTTGTCGCCTGAGGCGCAGATTGAAGCTGCTGTGTTGATGCTGTCGAGCAACAACATTCTCAGTCCCGCGAGTGGTCAGCCGATCGCTGTTCCTTCGCAGGACATCGTGCTCGGTATTTACTATCTGACGCGCGACAAGCCCGGCGCCAAAGGCGAGGGTCGCGTGTTTGCATCGCTCGAAGAAGTGTTGCTCGCGCTTGATGCGAAGGAAGTCACTACGCAGACGCCGATCAAGCTTCGTATCCAGGGCGACCTGATCGATCTGACGCAGGAACACGATCCGCAGGACATCCTGCGTGCCGCCGTTCAGGAAGATGTGCGACGCGTTATTGACACGACGGTCGGCCGGGTCATCTTTAACGATTCCATTCCGCCGGGTCTGCCGTTCTTCAACGGCACGCTCAAGAAAAAGGGTCTTCAGTCGCTCGTCAACTATTCCCACATCCGTCTCGGACACGAGATGACTGTGAAGATGCTCGACGACCTGAAGAACCTTGGTTTCCTGTATGCCACCAAAGCCGGCATCTCAATCGGCATCGACGACCTGGTCACGCCGGATGCGAAGAAGCCTCTGGTGGATAAAGCCGAGAAGGATGTCATTGCGGTTGAGCAACAATATCTCGACGGCGTGATCACCTCCGGTGAGCGTTACAACAAAGTTATCGCGGTCTGGTCGGAAGTGACTGACAAAGTAGCGAAGGAAATGTTCAAGGCAATGGACGAGCGTGAAAAGTCGTCCGGCGAGTTGAACCCAATTCTGGTTATGAGCGATTCGGGAGCTCGTGGCAGCGCCCAGCAGATTCGCCAGCTGGCAGGTATGCGCGGACTGATGGCCAAGCCTTCGGGCGAAATCATCGAGACGCCGATCAAGGCGAACTTCCGCGAAGGTCTCGACGTGCTGCAGTACTTCATCTCGACTCACGGCGCGCGCAAAGGTCTGGCCGATACGGCCCTGAAAACAGCCGACTCGGGTTACCTAACCCGACGACTGGTAGACGTCGCCCAGGACGTGATCATCAGCGAACCGGATTGCGGAACACTCCGCGGCATCTCTGCCAGCGCCATCGTTGAGGGCGGCGAAGAGATTGAGTCGCTGCGTGACCGCATCGTTGGACGCATTGCGCTGGAAGACGTAATGGATCCCGTTGAAGGTCGAGTAATTGTCGAGTCCAACTCTGAGATTGACGAAGACCTTGCAGCCGAGATTCAGCGTTCCGGTGTGCAGCGCGTTCGTATTCGTTCGGTGTTGACCTGCGAGTCGCGACGCGGCTGCTGCATCAAGTGTTATGGCCGTAACCTGGCAACGGGTCGTCCGGTTGAGATTGGTGAAGCCGTGGGTGTGATTGCCGCGCAGTCGATTGGCGAGCCCGGTACGCAGCTTACGATGCGTACGTTCCACATCGGCGGTACTGCGCGTCTTGAAGAGTCTTCGAAGCACGAAGCTCGCCAGGATGGCACAATCAAATTCCTTGACCTGCAAACAGTTAAGAGCCGCAAGGGCGAGCGCATCGCCATGAACCGCAACGGTTCGTTGACGATCATCGACGACCGCGGTCGTGAAGCCGCGCGTTATCAGATTGTTTACGGCGCGCACATTCTGGTCGAAGACGGCGAGCGCGTCACACAAGACCAATTGCTGGCCACCTGGGATCCGTTCACCTTCGCAATCCTGACGGAGGTTGCCGGTCACGTTAAGTATCAGGACCTGAAAGAAGGCGTGACGTTTGACGAGGAAGTCGACGAGGTTACCGGCCAGTCGCGCATGGTTGTTAAAGACTCGCCTGACGAGAAGAAACAACCTCGTATGGAAATTCGCAGTGGCAGCAACAAGGTGTTGAAGACCTATCAGATGCCAGTGCGTGCGAACCTGATGGTGTCCGACACCGAGAATGTGGAACCCGGCGACATCATCGCAAAGATTCCGCGTGAAACAACCAAGACTAAGGACATCACCGGCGGTTTGCCGCGCGTCGTCGAGTTGTTTGAAGCGCGACGTCCGGCGGAAACGGCGGTCATGTCTGAAATCGACGGCATCGTTACGCTTGGCCCAATCGCCAAGGGCAAACGCAAACTGATCATTACCGGCGACGATGGCGAGGAGCGCGAGTATGACATCCCGCGCGGTACGCACATCAACGTGCAGGAAGGCGATCGCGTTCGTGCCGGCGAGGCACTGATGGACGG
>JBGTCM010000282.1:0-19240 GCA_041748795.1 Pyrinomonadaceae bacterium | reverse complement strand
TCATTGAGCAGCTCGAACATGTTGATGTCGGTTAGAAAGATGGGATCACAGGGCATCGAGTTTGTTCTCCGTCGTAGTCTGGCGCATAGATCGCAAACTAAGAGTTTGCGTTACGCATAGAAGAGCGGCGGCATTATAAGGCAACAGAAGTGATTCGGCAGGGGCAACTCTTTGGAGTGCGGCGGCCAGGCGCCGCTTTGGTCAGGCCACTGCCTTCACAATCATACCTGTCATCGGGCAGCCCTCTTCGTCAGGTTGGACCAAAGCGCCGCCGGGCCGGCGCACTCCAAGGTGTAGCATTAGGCGTGTCTTGCAGGGGTTAAGGCGTCTTAGTTCCGGCGACAGGTTTCGTTGGTGTTCGAGTTGTCGGCGTCCTGGCGGGCGCAAGTTCACCTTTAGGTGCGATGCGGCCATTGCGGGTAAGCGCGATGCGCCTGTCGCGGCTGGTGTCCTGATCCACGGTTACTTTGATCGAGCGGAAGGAACCATCGCGGGTTTTATTAGTGGGATTGTAGGAAACCACGTACTGCGTGCGCAGGTCGCGAATAATCTCATTTGCGATCTGCGGCAACTCGGAAAGCGACTCTGGCATGAAAGCCCTGCCGCCGGTTTCGGTCGCGAGTTTATTAATCAGGTTGACTGCCTTGTCGCGAGGGCTTTTACGAATTAAGCCGCCATCTTTATCGAGCTCATTTACAAATCCAATTACATAGATTTGAACATCTGCCTCACGCAGCCGCGCAAAAAGTTTCTCGGTGGAATAAAAGCTCGAGCGATCTTCCCCATCCGTTATGACAATCAACGCCCGCCGGCGCCGGTCGCTGTCGTCGCCTTTTTTGTACTCGGCGACATGATCGGCTGTCAGATATACGGCGTCGATTATCGCCGTCTGCCCACCCTCGACATAAAGACTGTCCAAACCATCGATTAGCAGGTCTTGTTTGGCGGTGAAGTCCTGGACCGTTTCAATCTTGTCGCTGCTGATAAAGCGAACCAGAAAGGTCTCATCCCCAGGCCGGTTGCTGTTAATGATCGTCTTTCCAGCGTCGATTACGGCTTGCAGCTGGGAGCGTAAAGATCCGGATGTGTCCACGGCCAGTCCATAACTGATCGGTACTTCCTCGCGTGAGAACGACTCAATCGGCTGCGGCACGCCGTCTTCGAAAACGTGGAAGGCGTTCTGGCCCACGTTGTTGATGGGCCTGTTGTTTCTATCAATGACGCGGACATTGAGAGTTACCAGCTCAGTGTTGACCCGGATGATACTGTCTTTATCGAACTCCTCATCCGACGGCGTTGGAGTCGGTTTTGGTTTCAGCACCGGTGGCGGGGGAGGCTCACCCAATTGTGGCGCGATACGGTCAATTGGCGCGGCCGGACGCTGGGCCGGTGTCGGAGTAGGAGTCGGTGTTGCGGGCTGGTTAACAGTTTGGGAAGGCCGGGGCGGCGTCTGCACAACACGCGGCGTTGGCGTCGGCGTGGGTTGTGTCATTGCACTGCTGCGCCTGGGTCGATTCTGGCTGCGTGCTGCCAGCGCAAGGGTCGAACCAAATAGAAAAATGCCGACAACAACGGCCATCAGCGTTGTAAAGTTTCGATGTTTTCGGCTGGCCAATTGAACTTTATGGTGACCTTTGATCATAGGAACTAAACACCAAACTGTATATAAGACCTTTAATAAGTGGCGCTACTCAGGGAAGTGCTCAAGCGCTAACAAGTTTAACCTTTCAACGCGACTCGCGCTAACTCTGGGAAGCGGGGTTACAGGGAAGAGTCCACGCATAGCCGGGCGCGACCTTAAGAAGATGTTTGGGAGAGTGAATGCGTTGGCCGTCCGGTTGTAGAGCAAACTGTTAGTTTGCGGCTGTGGCCGGACAGGCACGTTTATTTTTGAGGAGACTTATGGCCGACGTCCGCAAACTAACAGTTTGCGTTACGGTAAGAAAGAAGGGGCGCCCGGAGGGACGCCCCTACAGTTTGAACTCTTACGACATGTACTTATCGCGAACCCGGGATGGCGTAGTAGCCTTCCTTTGATCTTACGAACAATCGCGGCAGGCCACGTGGCGGCGTCACCTTCACCTTGATTTTTCGCCACTTGCCGTCGTTGTTGAAGTTAGGTGGTTTGTACCCAATCGAATACTGGTGGCGGAGCTCCAGCGCAATCTGCTCGAAGATGTCGTCCATCTCGGCTGCGCTACGGGGGAAGAATGCCTTGCCGCCGGAAACACTCGCCAGCTCGTCGAGGATGCCCTGGCCTTCCATACCCAATGAGCTGCCGGCGTCGCCGCCGCTGAGTATGCCTACGCCGTAGAGTACAACGTCCGATTCTTTCAGCAGCCGGCGCAGCTCGTTAAATGTGTAACGCGAATTATTGTCCTGGCCATCGCTAATCAGGAGCAGTGCACGCTTCGGATGTGCGCCTCGCTGGACCTTCTCAACGCCGAGATAACAAGCATCGTAAAGCGCCGTGTTGTTTCGCGTTTGCACGAAGGTCAGTTTGTCGAGGACGGAATTACCATCGCGTGTTTTATCCAAGAGCAGTTGAGCGCGGGAATTGAAGGCGATAAGAAAGTACTCATCGGAGTTATGACTCGTTTGGATAAACTTCGACAGAGCATCGCGCGCCCGCTTGATCTTGTCGCCACTCATCGATCCCGAAACGTCGAAGATCACGCCTACCGAGACCGGCGAGTCGTCATCGCTGAAGAAAGTTATTTCCTGAGGCTTCTTCTCGTCGAGTACGGTGAAGGCGCCTTTATTTAATCCGGAGACAAAGCGACCGTAGGTGTCGGTCACGGTAACGGTCAACGTGATCAGGTCGGTGTTAGTGATCACCACGCCCTTGTCGATTTCGCCGGCCAGCTTTTTCTGGGCGTCGGCCGGTGCGCCTTCTTTCGGAGGTGTGGCCTCGGCAACTGGTTTCGCATCGCCGTCGCCCTTTGGCTGTGCATTAGCCACGATTGAAGCCGTGGACAGAACAAAAAGAAATGCCAGACAGGCGCAGACGGGCGAGACAGGGAAGAAAGAAGAGAAGGGGGTGTTGATCGTAACAGCGCGTCCAGAAGCTAAGTGCATGTGACCCTCGCGTTCTCGCAAGCGTTCGACCGGATTGTACTGACTAAGAGAAGGGGCTGTAAACCAAAGATGCCACGAACACCTATCAGTGATGCCCGCACTTCGGTTGATTTTTAATCTATTTCAGGAATGGGCGGACGTGGGGAAACCTGGCCGTCGTTACTTCCATTCAGATTGTTTCAATGACTTGGATTGTAGGACAGGCGGTGGCGCACGTAAAGCGAAAAGGGCAGCTCTCGCGTCTACCTTCTTCCACTCTGGCAGGGAACCACCCCTCGCAGCTGATGCCCCTGGCCTAACCCGGGTCGCGAATAGTGGGGAAGGCCAGCTCAACAAATATGAAAGTCTCAGGTGCACGCCGAACTGCAGGTGTAGACCACGCTCCTGGTGTGACTATGTTGTCATCTCTTAACCCCTCGTTCGACCGCGAAGAGCTTCATCACTTGTAGTTTGGCTCAATTCATTGAGCTTGAACCTGCATCAGCCTCAAGGGGAACTTTCCTGTGGATCCGTCGTGTACTTAGAGCCCACCGGAGTCTCCTCCGGACTTCGCGCAGTATTTAGAGTTCGACCTTCAGGTTGGGTTTGGACGCAAGCTAAAGCTTGAACTCTGAACTACCCCCCCGGGGCGTTGAACCGGTGAGCGCATGGTATACTTTCGCGCTAAATTGACCTGCAATCCTTGATCTATGGCTGGATTTATTTGTCGATTGGGAACGCCTGCGGGCGAGGTTGTAACACGTACCGTTGAAGCGCCGGGCGTTCACGAGGCACGCGCACGTCTTGAGCGTGAAGGCTTCAGAGTTTTCAATGTTACGCCTCCAAAAACTTCCGGAGTTACTGCCTTAACGCGGCTCGGCGGCCGCGGCGGCCAGCCACGTGTTAAGGCAAACGACTTTCTTCTCTTCAATCAACAACTCGCAGCGCTGGTACGAGCCGGCATTCCCATACTGCAAGCCATCGCCATGCTTCGGAAGCGCGCGGCCTCGGCGCGTCTGCGGGCCGTGTTGGGCGACGTTGAAGACCAGATTCGCGGCGGGGCTGCGCTGTCTGAAGCGTTTGCCGCGCAGGGAAATATCTTTCCCAGAATCTATACAGCATCCATTTTGGCGGGCGAACGCTCCGGCGCCCTCGATGAAGTCTTGCTTCGTTATGTCACCTATATGCGGCGCAACGTGGCACTGCGCAGAAAAATTCGTGGAGCTCTCGCCTATCCGCTCTTTCTCCTGTTTGCCTCGGCCTTGATGGTGACGTTTCTGACTGTTTATGTCGTACCGAGAATGGCGGATTTGTTCACCGGATTCGGTAATGAACTACCAACGGTAACCCAGATCGTAGTAGGGCTTTCAACCTGGTTGTCATCGAACATATTCTGGTTTGCACCACTGTTCATAGGTGGCATTGTGGTCTTGTTTATCTGGACACGCACTGCGTCCGGCCGGATGAAGGTCGACGCGTTTCTATTGAAAATCCCCCTGGTCGGCAATTTGGTAATTCAACTGTCAGTGGCCCAGGCCACTCGCTCTCTGGCTACGTTGCTTGCCGGCGGTATTACCCTCGTTGAATCGTGGGAGATAGCCGCGGAATCGATTACGAACCGGGAACTGCGACGCCGCAGTTCGTCCATCCTGCCGATGATCCGGGAAGGACGGACTTTCACGGAGAGTCTTGAAGCGGCTAATTGGATGCCGCTGCTGGCTGTTGACATGGTGGGAATTGGTGAGCGGTCGGGCAGTTTACGCGAAATGCTCGACGAGGTGGCGGTCTTCTACGATGCGGAATCAGAGGTCAGGCTTGAGCAGTTGACGACCACGCTTGAGCCTGCGATTCTTGTGGTAATGGGTGGAGTCGTGGTCACGATTTTGTTGGCGATTTATCTGCCTATTATTCAATCAATTTCCGGCGCCTCGGGAATTACCGGCCATCGATAGGAAAACCAAATCGGGGCAGTAGCCCGACCGTTAGGGAGGGCGTTACGTTGCGCTACTGACGCCCTCCCTAACGGTCGGGCTACCGCCCCCGGATGTAATTGAATGAAAGAGTTAACTGAAAATCCTGCGCAGCCCCCCCTAACGCAACACACCCTGAAACCTGACGCTACGGTTATTGCGGCCGCCGAGCACGATCCACCGGAAGTGCGTGCGGCCAAGGACCTCGCGCGCCGATACCGCCTGCAGTTTGTTGAATTGCTTCCCGCCGATCAGGAGTCGCCGATTGATTACGAAATCTTTCAGGAGATTCCAGTCGACCTGATGGTCCGCCATCAATTTCTGCCGCTCAAGCGAGATGAGAAGGGAATGCATCTCGCGATGGCGGATCCGAGTGACCTGGAGCGTTTAGACGAACTGTCGAGTGCGCTGCGAGCGCGGATCGTTCCCTATGTCGCGACTGCCGGTGCGATTGAAGTGATTCTTCGCCGCGGAGACGCAACCCAACGAGTCTTGCAGGAAGCGGCATCCGGTTTTCGTATTTCGCTGGTAAGGGAAACCGAAACGGGCGAAGAAGTGCTTGACCTCGATAGGTTGGCGACCGACTCCGAGATGTCGCCGATCATCAAACTGGTTGACACGATTATCTACAACGCGATGGAGTCGCGGGCGTCAGACATTCACATCGAAACGCGCGACACCGAGGTGCAGGTCAAATATCGAATTGACGGCGCTCTCTATGCCAAGGTTGACCCTATCGATCTTGCTTACCATCAGACACTGATCTCCCGCATCAAGGTAATGTCGGAGCTCGACATCGCGGAGCGTCGCGTTCCCCAGGATGGCCGCTTCCGTGTTCGTTACAAAGGACGCAATGTAGATTTCCGTGTTTCGATCATGCCGACAATTCATGGTGAAGATGCGGTAATTCGTATTCTCGACAAGGAGCAGATCAACGAAGAGTTTAAGAACCTGAATCTGGACGTAGTGGGATTCGCCGAAGAAGACCTGCGTAAGTTTCGTCATTACATAGCCGAGCCCTACGGCATGGTGCTCGTTACCGGTCCCACTGGTTCGGGGAAAACCACTACGCTCTACGCCGCGCTAAACGAGATACGAAACGAAGAGGACAAGATCGTTACTATCGAGGATCCGGTTGAGTATCAGTTGCACGGCATCACTCAAATTCCGGTGAACGAGAAAAAGGGTCTGACTTTCGATCGAGGTCTGCGTTCAATCCTGCGTCACGATCCCGACAAGATCATGGTGGGTGAAATTCGCGATACCGAAACGGCCCAGATCGCTATTCAGTCCGCATTGACGGGCCACCTCGTATTCACCACGGTCCACGCCAACAACGTGATCGATGTAATTGGACGATTTCTCAACATGGGCGTGGAACCATACAACTTCGTTTCGTCTCTAAACTGTGTTCTCGCCCAACGACTGATTCGCATGCTTTGTCCTTACTGCAAGCGTCAATATCTCGCCAGGGAGGAAGAGCTAAACGAATCAGGTCTCAGAGTGGAGGAGCACCGGGAAACTCCTTTTTATATAAACGTCGGTTGCGACGCCTGCAATCACACTGGATACCGTGGGCGAACGGCTATTCATGAACTCCTGGACCTCTCCGACAATATTCGAGAGATGATCGTCGAGCGGCGTCCGGGTTCAGAAGTGCGACGTGCAGCCGAGGCCGAAGGACTGAAGAGTCTGAGGGATTCGGCGCTGAAAAAAGTGTTTGCTGGAGTTTCAACGCTGCATGAGATCAACCGCGTAACTTTCGTTGAAGAGATCAAACCGCCGTCTAATGCCGGTAAGTAGGACAGACATTCCTGTCTGTCGGTCCTACCTCAGTTCAACGGTAAACAGACAGGAATGTCTGTCCTACTTCGCAGGGCTTTAACGGAACCGGGGTTTTTCCAGCGCGTGTAAAGCAAATGAATTGCGACGATTTGCATCTTATCCCCCTTAACGGCATTATTAGGCCACATATAGTCGGCCACCTCTACCAAGAGAGAAAAAAATGAGAATTAAAACCCAATCTCGCGCCCTTGTTTCATTGCTGCTCGCCTTTAGTTTTTTGATGGTGCCCATGACGGCGCTGGCCAAAAAAGGTGAGAAAAACTTCAAACAGGGAATGAAGTATGAAGCGGCGCAGCAATGGGAAAAAGCTGCTCAGGAGTTTACGCTCGCAGTCGCTGCCGATCCCGCCAATGTGGAGTATCAGCTTCATTTTAGAAGGGCATGTTTCAACGCTTCGCAGTCGTACATGCAACAAGGGCGCACGCTTGCGGAACAGCGAGATTTCGTCGGAGCTTATAACGCCTTCAGACAAGCCTATGGCTACGACCCTGTTAATGAATTGGCCGTCTCGGAAATGGAGCGCATGCTCCGTCTTCAAGCGGTCAAAGAAGGAAGAAGCGGAGCTACCGGCACCAGGGTTGGCGAAGTCCAGGATGGAACCGTCAATCCCACCACCGCTCAGGAGGCCGGTGTGCCGGTGTCGACGCGAACGGAACAGATGCGAGTTATTAGTTACAAAGGTGACCTCAAAGAATTCATTCGCAGCCTTTCTGACCAACTCGGTCTTAACGTCATCTTCGACCGCCAGTCGTTTGTTCAACCCCGACAGATCGACATCACTTTGAAGGATGTCACCACTTCACAGGCGCTGGATTACATCTTTCTACAGGAGAGTATGTTTTTCCAGAAACTCAGCCGCAAGACAATTCTCGTCGCCGATCAAACGCGTCGTCCTCAATATCAACAACTTGTTCTGCGCACTTTCTACCTGGCAAACAGTGAACCGGAAAAAGTGAAGAGTCTCGTCAGCCAGGCAATCCCTGCTTCCGTGGGACGGCCGCAAACCATCGTGGTTGCCGACAAAGATACGAACAGCTTGACCGTGCGCGATACTGCGGAAAATGTTCGCTTGATCGGTGAGTTGATCAAGAGCATCGACAAAGACCGCGCTGAAGTTGTGATGGATGTCAATATCTACGAAGTTTCTAAATCAAATTTCCTGCAGTTTGGAAATCAGGTCGGCACGCCTGGATCCAGTGGCGTGTTTAGTATTGGCGGCAGCCCGGGATTTTCACTGCTTACCGACAACGCCGTAACCTCTAGCCGCACGGCGGATGCCATAACTCGTGGAGTTAACGTTGCCGGCCTTGTTGGCGGAATTCCTACGGCGCTGGCCGCGGCCCTCGTGATTCCGCCCTCAGTTCTGACTGCTTTCAATAGCAAGAACAACACCAAGCTTATTGCCTCGACCCAGGTGCATGCCTTCAATGGTGAGGAATCAACCGCGCGTATTGGTCAACGTGTACCTGTGCAAACCGCGCAGGCTTATCCTTTTGGAGTTCAAACCGGCCAGCCGCAGACGGGAAGTACTTTCCCCAGCGGCGGCTTTCCGGTGATCAATTATGAGCCAACCGGACTGACGTTGAAATTCACGCCGCAGGTTTTCCCCAATCAGGATGTGCAGGTGAAGATGTCGATCGAATCAAAGGATGTGCTGGGAGCCAGTACTCTTACGCCCACCTTTACTGAGCGAACTATTACCGGAACGGCGCGAGTCCAAAATAACAAGACGATGATGCTCGCCAGCGTGGCCCAGGATGTTCAGTCTGACGGACGCCAGGGTTTGCCTATACTTGGTCTGATTCCGGTTTTGGGACGTTTCTTTACATCGCCCACCAAGGACAATCGACGAATTGATATCGTAATCGCGGTCACGCCTCGCGTGCTTCGTGCGCCGGCCGTGACGCCGCGTGACGAAGAGATGCGTCCGAGCGGAACGTTGCAGTCGCCGACTACCGGAACGCTGGAAGCGATGTTGCGAGAAGTTGATCGAGAGGACCAGTTAGCTGCGGCAGAGGCGGCAAAACAGAATGCAACCGCGAAGGCGCGGACGGCGAATACCGACCCGGTCTGGACACTCCACACGAACGCTGAATCGAAGCAAGCAGCGGTGACCAGCACGGCCAACAATCCGATGCCGGTGAGCAACACAACTGTAAGCAAAGATGTGACTGCATCCATTCAGCCTTTGCCGAGTGCATCGCAGGGACCCGAGAGGGACGCGGCCGCGACTGAAGAGTCGCCCGCTTTTGTGCCGGCGCCGAAATCGCTGGTTAGCAGTACTGCCGCTGCCAATGTGGCAACCGTAAACTCGAACCTCAAAGGTGATGGCCACGCCGTTCTGACCAGCCTGCCCAAGCCCGTAGAGGCTTCGATGACGCCAATTGCGTCTGCGCCAAAAACTGTGCGGATGTCGTTAACCCCGGCAGACGTGACGTTGAAGGCAGACGACACCTTGACCGTTGGCGAAACGCGTCGCTTTGCTGTGGAGGTGAAAACCGGCGCCCAGTTGTCTTTTGCGATGCTGGCGCTGCGCTTTGATCCCAAGGTTGTAAAGATCAAGAGCATTACACCCGGCAATATTCTGGCGAGCCAGGAAGGCAAAACCGCAGACGGCGTCAGTCAGTCGATCGATCTGTCCGGACTTTGTTTGATTTCAATTACTAATGCCAACGGATTGTTTTCAGGAAGCGCTGGGAATCTGCTGTTTATCGAAGTGGAAGGAATTGCGTTCGGCGCTCCGGGACTTAATCTTGACAGGGCCTCGATGCATCTCGTGTCGAAAGACGCGCAAGGTGTTTCACTTGACCTGACTCCTATTCGTGAAATGCAGAAGTAGTAAGATGTTGAATTACCAGCAAGACCCAGCAAAGAGCAGACAAGAGCGCGGCGATAAGGTGAGAGCGGTTAGGCTTCCCGGTCGCCGCGTAACTTTGTCGCGGTCTGTAAGCGAGGCCCGGGGGTTCAGTCTAATTGAGCTGGTGATCACAGTCACAGTATTGACGATTCTCACGCTCGGGGTAGTGCCGCTGATGCAGGTATCGGTGAAGCGTCAGAAAGAACAGCAGCTTCGCGACGCTTTGCGACAAATGCGCTCAGCCATCGATGATTTTCGTCGCGATACAGTCGGCATGAGATGTACGGGAGTCGGCGGAGCCGGGGGCGTCGGCGGCGGTGGTGTGATCCAGGGTGGCGGTGCCGCCGGTCCAAATTATATCGATCCTCGCAGCAAGGTGGTGATCTCGGATTGTACGATCTTTGGGGTGGACAATCCGGATCGGTATCCGCCGGATCTCGACACCCTGGTGAATGGAGTGAATGTCGTGCCCCGAGCGGCAGAGCTGGGTGGACGCGGGCAGATGGGCGTTGATGCGACAAAGGTGAGCGAGCTCTCTACTAAGAAGAAAGTTTACCTGCGCGCAATTCCCATCGATCCAATTACCGGCCAGGCTAGTTGGGACTTTTGCTCTTGTTATGACGAATCCCAATGCGAATCATGGGGAGGCGAAAACGTCTTCGACGTTCGTTCGCAATCTAAAGGGACGGCCTTGAACGGTGAGAAGTACAGTGACTGGTAAAATGCAGGAAGCAGGATGCAGGATGCAGCATGCAGGAGGCGACTCGCGAGACGCAGATCGCGAGGTAAGCCGTTTCCTGCCGACTGCCGCCTGCCACCTGCCTCCTTCTTTCCGCCGCCTGGCTCTTGGCTTTACGCTACTGGAGCTGATGATCGTAATTACGATCATCATTATCCTGGCTGCCATCGCCCTGCCGCAGTATCAGAGAACGATTAGGGCCACACGTGAAGCAGTGCTGCGTAACGACCTTTACCAGATGCGTTCGCTGATCGATCAGTTTGGGGCTGATAAACAGAAGCTTCCGCAATCGCTCGACGAACTCGTTTCTGAGGGTTATATGCGTCAACTGCCCGTTGATCCATTCACCAATCAGACGGATTGGACCGTAACCTCGGGCGATGATCCGAATTCCACCAGCAGCGAACAAGGCATCATCAATGTGCACAGCGCCTCGACTGACATTTCAACCGAAGGCACGCCGTATAACGAATGGTGAGTTCATTTCCGATTGCCAATTGCCAATTGCCTTGGATATACAGAACCGAGCGCGGTAGCGCCGGGTCCTGGAGGACCCTTCGGTATACTCGGTTTTTTCTTGGAGTGACATTCATCAAGCCTGTGGCATCCGGCGCTACCGCGCTCGGTGCCGTATCGGCAATTTAAAGATGGCAAAACTCGTCTCCAAATTAATCAAGCCCTGGTACCCGACAACAGCCATTGGGTTTGAAAAAGGACTGGCCACGATTGTGCAGCTCGAACGCCGCAAAGGAGGAGCTGCAAATCTCCGGCGTGGCGCGACCGTCGTCTTACCAGAGTCTTTAATTCAACCAAGTTTCGAAGTGTCGAATGTTTCAGACCCTGGAGAATTGGCCAGGGCAGTTAACGAATTGGCGACAAGCGCCGGCCTGCTTCGAGAGAAGCGATGGTCCGTAACCTTACCTGAGGCCGCCAGTCGTAGTTTGATTTTGACGCTTGAGTCACGTCCTGCTTCCGGCGCCGAACTCGAGGAAATATTGACCTGGAAAATGGAGCGCGGATTTGCAAGCCCGCTCGGCGAACTTTCAATTTCGAGGCAACGGCTGCCTGCTGATCCGCAGGGCAGAGACCGGTATATGGTCGTGGCCACGCATGCTTCAGTGATTAGAGAGTTCGAAGCTGTTCTGCGTTCGCTGGGTTGGCGAGCGGGACTAATCCTCCCGCGTCACATGGGTGAAGGGCAATGGCTTACGATGAACGGCGCGCCGGGAGACGCATTATTGCTCAGTTCGTCAGGAGAGGGTTTTCTGGCGGTGGTGTTTCGCGGCAAGCAACCCTTGATGATTCGTTCCGTCTCATGCGATGGCGCTGAATGCGAAGACGAACTCTATCGACTGCTGCTCTACTACCGAGATCGACGGAGTGGTGACACAGGTAAGGCCAACCACTCACTCAATCGCGTGCTCGTAATTGGCGATACTTTTGAAAAGAACCGCGCCCTTGAGATCGTCAATGAGACCTTAGGAACCGAGCTGCAACCGCTCTATGCTGAAGACCTTGGGCTTCAGTTGCCGACAAACGAACTTAACTTCGACGCCATTGCCGCGCCCGCGGGACTAGCAACCCTGTCCTGGCAGTAAGGGCCGTACAGAACCGAGCGCGGTAGCGCCGGATACTGGAGGCCTTGGACTTTGAGTTTTTTGAGCTTAGTTCTTTGTGCTTTGTACTTTGAAAATGAGGTGATTTAACGAGCACCAGGTTCAAAGAACCAAGCTCAAAGTACAAAGTTCAACCATAGCATCCGGAGCTACCGCGCTCGGTTCTGTAATAACCCAGCAAGCCATTTGAAACCTGTTCGCTTTCACAAACGTAATACCTTGGCATCATGAACAGTGCTGCAACCCCTATTTCTTTGAATTTCGCCACTACCTCTGACCGCGAGTTGGTTGCTTCCGCAATCAAGGGCCTCGACGGAGGGTTTGAGGAACTGGTCAAACGCTACCAGCGTCCCATCTCGGCATATGTCTACCGCATGGTCGGGAATTACGAGTCGGCCTTGGATTTGACCCAGGAGATCTTTATCAAGATCTATGGATCACTATCCAAGTATCGTCCTGAATTCAAATTCTCGACCTGGATATACAAGATTGCCCACAACGCGGCGATCGATCATTTGCGCCGTAATTCCGGAAGAGAACGCTCTTTACAAAACGGGGCCGAAAGTGATTCCTACGATCTTCCGATCAAGAGCGAAGGACTGAGTCCCGAACAACAGAGTGAACGGGCAGAGCGCAGGGCTGAAATTGAAACTGTGGTGCGCTCACTTCCAACTCCATATCGCGAGCTCATCGTCTTGCGCCACTCGCAGGACCTGACTTACGAAGAGATTGTTGAAGTGACCGGCTTGCCATTGGGTACAGTCAAGAACCGGCTATTCCGGGCGCGTGAAATGATGCGGCAGCAATTTTTGTTTCGAGGAATCACAGGGATCTAAGGTTCAGGCGTATAGAGTACAAGCTTTAGCTTGCGTGGTACGGAAGAAGCAACCTGAAGGTTGTACTCTATACGCCTGTTATCCGGCTTATATCATGTCGAGCACCGATCACATCTGCGACACTGAGAAGATTGCTGCTTTTATAGAGGGCGATCTTGAAACGGATGACCGGCTTGCTCTGGAGGCGCACATCGCGAAATGCGATGGTTGCACTTCGGAGTTGCAATCGCAGCAGCTCTTCATGTTTGAGTTGGAATCGGCGCTCGCCAACACCGAGGATGTTTCGGTGCCCAGGAATTTCGCGAAAGTTGTCGCTGTCCGTGCAGAAAGCGACATGAGCGGACTTCGTAACTCCTCAGAACATAAGAAGGCTTTAAGACTCTGCTTGATCCTGGCTTTGGCAGCGTTTGCACTGCTGGGAGCCACCGCAACCAAGACTGTCTTTGTTGACGCACAGTCAATAGTAAACAAGACTTTTGCGTTTTTTGGTTTGTTGGGAAAAGCCGCTTACGATGCCGCACTGGGCATCGGGGTGGTTTTGCGAGTCATCGGTAGTAGCGTCTTCTCCGATTCGCGGTTTGCTGGTTTGACTGCTCTCCTGTTTGTAGCTCTCGCCATCGGTTTACTCACGCTTTTGATTTCTCGTTATCACCGAACGCGCCTAAGTGAATAAGCCTCCCGGCCGGAGCAAGAATTATCAACGTCCATCAATGCTGAATGAATTCGTCTTGCCGCCAGATTCCGATCTACTTATCCTCCCGCGGCTGAAGTTTGCTTTCCTTTCGGCGATTCTACTGATCACTCTAGTATTCGTGAGTGGAGCCGTCCACGCTCAAACTCCGTCTGAACCTTCTCTGATCACAGCCACGCCCTCTCCGCAGACAACAGTTCAACCGTCGCCTTCGGAGAGTCCTTATGTGGTAGACGGTGTGCGAAACACGATGGCTTACTCGGTCGGGCGCTCTCTACGGATCAACGGCACAGTCAAAGACGGCGCCATTGCTTTGGGAGGAGATGTGGTAATCCAGGGTAACGTTGAAGGCGACGTAGCTGCGATTGGTGGCTCAGTGATTCAAATGGCAGGTGCGCGAATCGGAGGCGATGTGATGGTGGTGGGTGGAGCTTACCGTCATGAAGATGAAAAGCCCATCCGTCGCGAAGGCGCGCAAACGATCATGTATGCAGGTTATGAACAGGAACTGCGAAACATCATGCGGAACCCGACGGACTTGCTGGCCCCCACCTGGTCCGCAGCTTACTTAGGGTTCCGCCTTTTGGCTATCCTGTTTTGGTTCGTAGTCTCACTCGCACTAACTGCGGCGATGCCAGGCACCATCAGCCGGGGAATCGAGCGACTTCAACTTAACAGCCTGCGTGTTGCGGTCATCGGATTTGTAGGGGCGCTGGTACTCGGTATTCTGGTACCGTCGCTTCATTATTTGCCCTTTGCGATCGGGCTGATTTTGGGGCTGATGGCCCTGCTTTTGATACTTATCGCCGGACTCTTTGGTCGAGTCATTATCTACGCAGCAACTGGACGGTGGCTGCAGCGCAAGTTTTTGAAAGCCGGCCGAAATTCTGAGTCTGTTGCTCTACTCCTCGGAACCTCCTTCTGGATCATCCTTTCGTCTCTGCCTTACGTCTGGCCCTTTGTCGTGGCGGTGGTTCTGGTCACCAGCCTGGGCCTGGCGCTGACCGCTCGCTACCGTGTCAGTTGGCGCCGACAAGAGGCCTAGTTTTGCTAAATCTCTTCTATTAAACAGCAAAATACTTAGACGATTTGACCTGCTCGCGCATCAAAAGCTTTCCGGTCTCTTCCGGTTTGCAGATTTGTGCAACTTTTTAGCACACCGGGCGTGAATACCCGGCATGCGTGCGCTCCGATAGCCATATCACAGAGCAACTTAAGTAGAACATTCGCTGGTTTCTTATCGTAAGAGACGGGGACCATTGGGAGAAGCCGGGCATCTTCCGGCATAAGTCCGAAATCATCAAGCGGCCACTCGTGTTTTTCTATTTCCAGGAGGAGTAATGAAAGCGCTTTTTCTCGTAATCGCGTCGGTAGGTGCGTTAGTTTTTGCTGACACCACAACTTTTGCGCAGGTCATTCAGTCGGGCTCCGCACCCGCGCAGGCCGGCGATCCCAATGTAACTGCAAAACACGCCATCGGCGAAATTAAGACCATCGACGCCGCCGCCAGGCAATTGACCATTAAAACGGACGCTGGGAACCTGGTAACCGTCTCCCTGAGCGATGCGACCGTGTTCACGCGCCTTGCCCCGGGCGAGACGACGTTAACAAATGCTGCCAAAATAGCGTTTAGTGATCTAGGGGAAGGTGACCGCGTTTGGGCGCGAGGGAAGGTTGCCGAGGATCGTAAATCTGTTCCAGCCACCTCTCTGATTGTGATGAACAAGGCGGACATCGCAAAGAAGCAGGAAGCAGAGCGAGCCGAATGGAAGAAACGAGGAATGCTGGGGCTGATTACCGCTATCAAGGCTGAGACAAAAGAGATTACCGTCTCGACTCGTACGCTGGCCGGGACGCAAGCAGCCGTAGTCATTCCTGTTTCGGAAAAAGTTGAAGTGCGTCGTTATGCCCCGGATTCGATCAAATTTGCAGACGCCAAACCGGCGGCCTTCGAGGAATTGAAAGTCGGCGATCAGGTTCGCGCTCTGGGCGATCGTAGTGCTGATGGAACATCGTTTAGCGCTGAAAAAGTGGTTTCTGGATCTTTCAAATCAGTTGCGGGTGTGGTCACTGCCATCGACGCTGCGACCGGCGAATTGAAAATCAATGACATGCAGACTAAACAGCCCTTGACGATCCTGATTAAGCAGGATGCCGTGCTGAGAAAGTTTCCCGCGGCTGGTGCGGGGGGAATGATGACGATGGGCGGAGGTGGAGGCGCAGCAAGACCGGCTCAACCCGCAGGAGCGCCACCAGCAGGTCAGGGTCCCGGTGGTCCGGGCGGCCCGCGCCCGGGCGGGGGGATGAATATTCAGGATTTGCTGGAACGGCTCCCTACCATCGCCGTAGCCGAAGTGAAGGTGGGCGACACGATTATTGTTTCCAGTACAAAGGGCGCTGACCCGACGCGCTTGACCGCGATTAGTCTTATTGCCGGCGCTGACACGCTGCTGAACATGTTGGCAGCAAGACAGCCGGCCGCTGGTGGTCCAAGTGCGCCGAATCCATCGGCCGGGCTCGGTGGTGTTCAGTTCGGCATCGGCTTGCCGTAAACATAGATTGAGTGAGGAATAGATAAGGTCCAATTATGAACGTCTCCACAACTTTTCTTCGGCGCGGTTTGAGCATCTCCCTCGTCGTTTTGTTATCTGTAGTGTTCGCGCTTGGCCAGCAAGGGCGGGGAACTCTGCGCGGCGTGGTCAAAGATGAACTTGGCGGTACGGTCACCGGCGCGACGGTTACGCTGATCGATCAGGCCGGGGCGGTCAAAACAGCCACGACGAATGCCGAAGGTGCTTATGTTTTCACCGGGCTGGCGCCGGGAAAATATTCCGTGAGCGCAAACGCACCGGGTTTTGCTGTAACTGACGAAGCCGAAGTTGATGTTGCCGCAGGTCAAAGGCCAACGCTGGATCTAACTTTGAAGGTTACGATCGAAGAGCAAAGAGTAACCGTTGCAGCGCAGACTCCTATCAGTACCGATGCCTCAGACAATGCTAATCAGACGCTAATCACCGGAAAAGATCTCGATGCCCTGCCGGATGATCCGGATGAGTTGGCGGCTGCGCTTCAAGCGTTGGCCGGACCTTCCATGGGTCCAAACGGTGGTCAGATTTTCGTGGACGGATTTTCAGGCGGCCGGATGCCGTCCAAAGATTCGATTCGTGAGATTCGCATCAATCAGAATCCATTCTCAGCCGAAAACGAACAGGCCTCTGGTCGTATAGAGATTCTTACGCGTCCAGGAACTGACAAGCTTCGCGGGAGCACCTTCGTTAATTTCGAGGACGAGAGTCTGAATTCGCGTAATCCTTTTTCTGACCGCCGAACGCCATACCAGATACGTGCGTTCGGTGGAAATCTCGGTGGTCCGATAGTTCAGAAGAAAGCCTCTTTCTTTGTCGACTTCGACCGGCGCGAGACTGACGACAATGAATTGGTGCGGGTCTCTCAGTTGGACGCGAACCTGAATCGTTTCGATTCCGGATTCGGCGTGGTGGTGCCTCGGCGGCACCTGGGTTTTGGTCCGCGGATCGATTACCAGATCAACCCAAACAACACCTTAGTAGTTCGTTACAATTACAACCGATCCAGTACGGAAAACGCCGGCGTGCGCGAATTCTCCCTTCCGGAGCGCGCCTTCAGCACTTCGTTTACGAACCACACTCTGACGGTGACTGAGACGGCCGTGCTCAATGCCTCGATGATCAATGAGACACGGTTTCAGTACTCCAAAAACACCAGCGAAAGTGTTGGGCCCAATGCCATTCCGGGCCTTAATGTAAGCGGAGCGTTTTTCAGCGGCGACTCGCAGGTGGGCCAGGCGCTCAGCAGTAACAGCAGATGGGAACTCCAAAACTTTCTGGCCTGGCAGAAGGGAACCCACGCCATTAAGTTTGGCGGCAAGGTTCGAGGCGTGTCGCTGTCGGATACGAGCACGAATAACTTCGGTGGCACGTATATGTTCAGCGGCGGTTTTGTTCCAACGCTCGACGCAAGCAACAACCCGATTACAAGCCAGCCCGTATTTGTTGACAGTCTTGAGCGATACCGCCGGACTTTGTTGGGGCAGCGGCTGGGCCGCACTGCCGAACAGATTCGCGCGATGGGTGGCGGCGCCTCTCAATTCAGTATCAACAGCGGCAGTGCTGAAGCTAGTGTCAATCAGATAGACGGCGGCGTCTACGTGCAGGACGACTGGCGCTTCCGACCTAATCTTACTTTTGGTCTGGGGTTGCGGTACGAGAATCAAAGCAACATCAACAGCAAGTTTAACTTTGGACCTCGGGTGTTTATGGCCTGGTCTCCTGGCGCGGCAAATTCCACCCGTCCGCCGACCATGGTGATCAGAGTTGGCGCTGGAGTTTTCTATAACCGGTTTGGTGAAGGCAATACTCTCACTGCGAATCGTTTTAACGGTACAACCCAGCAACAGTTCTTCGTGACTGAGCGCCCCGTTTATCAAAACGTAAATGGCGCGCTCCAGTTTGTGCCTCCTGTTGCGCCTGGTCCCCTTGATGTTTTTCCAAACATACCTTCGGCAGCAAGTCTCAGCCTGACGCCGCGCCTGATCACCTGGCGCGTTGCTGACGGTGTTCAAGCGCCCGCTGTTTATGTGGCCGGTGTGCAGGTCGAGCGGCAGCTGCCGTATCGATTCACAATGTTTACAGGTTTCTATTCTGTTCACATTAACCACGTAGTGAGAGCTCGCGATATCAATGCTCCCTTACCCGGGTCGATTACTGCGCTGAACCCCAATGGCATACGTCCTCTGGGCAACATTGGCGACGTCTACCAGTATGAAACGAGTGGCCGGTTCGACCAGAACCAATGGTTTATCGGATTCAATAACCGGTTCAACAGGACCATCCAGTTTTCAGCTAACTATTCCTTGAGTAAGACTCAGAATGATACCGATGGACAGGGAGGCGGTCTGTTCCCGGTCAATTCATATGATTTCACCGGGGAATATGGACGCGCGGCTTTTGATGTTCGTCACCGCTTCAACTTCTTTGGAACGATAAACCTGCCATGGAAGGTTACGGTGAACCCATTGGTTAACTACAGCTCGGGACGGCCTTTCAACATCATCACAGGTCAGGACACGAACCTCGACCGGCAGTTTACTGAGCGGCCATCTTTCGCGGCATCGGGCGTCGATTGCAACAATCCTCCTGCAAATATTATTTGCACGCGGTTTGGTAATTTCAATCGTAATCCGGCCGTGGGAGAATTACTCATACCGCGCAACTTCGGCGAAGGCCCAGGCTTCTTTGCCGTCAACATGCGAATTACTAAAACCTTGGCGTTTGGAAGCACGGCGTCGAGCCGGGCCGCCAATCAGAGGAATGAGCAGCAAACTGCGCAGCAAGGTACGCAGCAAAGCACGCAGCAAAGCACGCAGGCTAATGCGGCGCGTGGTGGCGGACCTGGTGGACCTCCGCGAATTCCCAGTGGGGGCGGCGGACCGGGCGGCGGTGGTCCAGGCGGTGGCGGCGGACAGCGAGGTGGCGGTGGAGGCGGGGGTCTTGGTGGTGTACCGGGCGGCGGGGGCGGTGAAGCGAAGCGCTATACCATGCAGTTTTCGGTGAACTTCCAGAACCTGTTTAATAAGGTCAATCTCGCCAAT
>JBGTCM010000281.1:0-6265 GCA_041748795.1 Pyrinomonadaceae bacterium | reverse complement strand
TCTGGAGACTAAAGTCCGTGAACCGTTGACCAATTTCTGCTGCCATGTTGTTCCTTTCTTTTGCCCCAACGGGGCTATGACTTACAGCCCAGGGTTGCCGCGCTTTGGCGGCTACCCTGGGACACAAAACAATTGATCCATCTACCGCAACGCGGTTGCGTCTGCCTCATCGATCGCATTGCCGTTGTCGCAACCGCGTTGCGGTTGAGACGTCTAACATCAGCTATCCCAGGGTACCCGCCAAAGCGCGGCAACCCTGGGCTCGAAGTCGTAGCCCCGTTGGGGCATGCAGAAACAGGCGGCGCGAAGCAATTCAGAATGCACTGCGGACGGTTGTGGCAGACCGTTCGGCCTAACCACTATTGATCGTTGTCGTCCCCGGTCGCCGCCGCGGGTCTCGCCGGCGCTTGCACGGCGCGTTCAGTGTTGAGTGAATCGAAATTCAAAACAGTATTGAAAATCAAGAAGAAGCTTCCCTGCGTTTGATGTCGCCACATCGGGTTGTTGGCAAACATGACCACGTGGCCGCGTCCCACAGGCACGTCGACAACCGCCGGAGCGTTTGCCAGCTCAGATCCGCCGGCCAGCATCCCGCTAATCAGTAGAGTCTTTTCGTCGTTGGAGAAACGTAACACGACGCGCGGCCGTTGATTGGGAGGCACATAGAATGCG
Source organism: Pyrinomonadaceae bacterium (assembly GCA_041748795.1). Lineage (GTDB taxonomy): Bacteria > Acidobacteriota > Blastocatellia > Pyrinomonadales > Pyrinomonadaceae > PSRF01. The sequence continues at coordinate 5,593 of JBGTCM010000281.1, read as the reverse complement.
CCGAGTTGAATTCGTTGCTCAGCCGTTAACTGCTCCTCGCCGGGCCGGGGGCTGGGACGTGGCGACGGCACAGCTAAAGGCATTCCCTGCACAATGTCCGGGTCGGTTAAGGTGCCGCGTCCAGACGGGCGACCTGTAGCGCCACCTCCTCCACCTCCACCTCCACCACCGCCTCCGCCACCGGGAATGCCGGAAGCTACCTGGAACAGCGGCGCCTGGTTGAAATAGATGGGCATTGTTTCGTCGTAACCGTAAGCGATCGGACTCTTGCGATCGCTGAAGCGGGCGTTATAAATCGAACCGCGCGCCTGCAACAGACGTGGCTCCTGAATCGAAACGCCGGTTGTTATTCCGAAATCAATCGGGATGCGGGTAGTGTTTGTAACCGTAATGAACACGCCCCCGTCGTTAACAAATTTTTGCAGGTTAACTACTCCACCCAAACCCATTCCGCCACGCATGTCGTCAGTCGTGTCAGGTGACAATCCCATATTCGGTGTCAGCTCCGAATGTTTCCACGGGATCGCATCGCCACGCATCGGGATGCCGTTGACTATCGACTGAGCCGAGCCTCCGAGGGGCGGGAAAATAATCACGTCATACTTCTCCTTGAGATTTGGCGTGTTGCGCACCACCTGATCGGAGATGTAATCGTAAGGAATCTGAAACTTGTCAAACTCGATCCGGTACCAGCCGTCGTTCTGTGTATTGGTCCAGGTATGCAGTATCGCAATACGCGGGACGGCCAAAGCATGTGACTTAACTTCGGGAAGTTTATCGACCGCCGTGGCCACAAGTCCGAGCTCGGTCACGGCCGCCTCGAGTTGACGGCGCAAATCAGCGCCATTGCCGTCGGACTTGATGATGAATGACCCGGCATTGAATTGTCTGTCGCCTACCTTGAACGCGTCCTCGGCCGCGTCAATCTTTACGTCCTTAAGTCTGAAACGCAGCGTCGCCAGCGTGTTCTCGGTGTTGTGATTGATGATGTACGCGGTGGTAGCGGAGCCGTTGATACGACCATTAACGCGGGCATCCGCGGTCAGTAATCTCATCGGGGCTTTCAAGATATCCTGGTCCGCCTTATCAGCCACACGGACCGTCTTCACGTTACGCAAGGCGCCCAAGGTCCAACCCGTATCGTCGTAGGGCCGCGGATCGTTGACGTTGTAATACTGCGTATCCAGCATCATGTCGGCCATGCGCGAATATGGCTGGTCCATACGAACGACATACGAGCCGGCCGGAAACTTCTGACCCTTGGTCGTGATTTCCTTGTCAGACGTGTGCACTTCGACGCCCATCAACCGCAGGAGATTCACCATGTCGGCTGCTTCTACTAATCGCGATTGATCAGACGGAATGACATAGGCATAAGGGCCTTCGTTCATCGCCTTCGCGACTGAACGTTTGCTCTTGATGTAGAAATTCTGCAGAAAACGTTCCTTGTTATTCGCGACGAAGTTCATCGCCAAAAGGAGCGCCGACTGTTGCATGTTGACGTTGTTGCGAAGCGACCATCTAACGCGTGAATGAGGTGGATTTGGGCGGTACCAGTCGCGTCGTGACTGATCGCCCACCGTCCGTTCGACCGTATCGGCACCACCGTTTCCAAATGTCTCGTAGAAACGGCCAATCGCGTTATGGCCATTGGCGACATAAAACATGTAGTTAGGCGCCCAGCCATCGTAAAAGCCGTGGGTCCACACACCCGGCACGCCGCGTTTGGTCATCTCTTCGATCTCGTGATACGCGAGCAACTGCCATTCGTCGATGGTAATCGGATCGAGCCAGGCGTTATATGGACCAGTGCCGGTGGACGTGTAGAGAAACGGGACCGACTCGTGAAGGTCGTGAAGGATCGCGGGATGGTATTCGAGAAACGTCTTCATCTGGTTGCGCGTGAGAGCCAGCGCCATGCCGAGGCCGTCGCGGTTGTTGTCGTGTGCGACATACTTGCCCCAGAAGATCAGGCCCGGCGAATTTTTGCCTGGATTTGCTTTCCGATAGTTATAAACATCGACCATCTTGTCGCGGCCATCAACTTCGAGTGTCGGCGTAATTAGCACGATTACGTTTTTACGAATCGCCTGGATGAAAGGGGTCTCTTCAACAGCAAGACGGTAAGCCAGCTCCATCAGCATCTCGGGAGAACCAGTTTCCGGTGAGTGAATCGAACCTGACGCCCAGTAAAAAACTTTCCCTTCGCCAATCAGCGCCGTAGCTTCCTGTTCATTGATCTTGCGCGGGTCTGCAAGCTTTGCGGTGATCTCCTTGTAGCGATCGAGCCGGGCCATAGAAGCGTCATCGCCAACCGCAACCAGCAGCTGTTCCTTACCTTCTTCGGATTTCTCGGCCGCATTGAACACGCGCACGCGCGGGCTCGTCTTCGCCAGCTCGCGGTAGTAACGATGAAAGTCTTTTGAATACGTCAGCTTGTTTGGCGTGCCAATTATGTAACCCAGCACCTTGTCCGGAGACGGCACCTTGTCTGACATGGGCAGGTGGTCCACCAACTCAGTCGTGAAATACGGCTGCGTGGTGTATTCCTTGATCTTCTTCGTGTATTCGTTGTCGGCAGTGGCTGGCGCCGGGCCTGAAGCTCGCGTGGCACTACTCGTCGGCTGGCGCGTGTCACGCTGGCTAGCCGTCTTTTGCGCCGAACTGTGGTGGCTTGAGCTGGCAAATACAATTGCCATCAGGCAGATGGCTACAAAGACAGATGTCCGGCGTATGGACAGGAATAGACGTTCTCGAGTCATGATTCCTCCGTGGAAGTTCTGGGCTTTATTCAAGAATTACGGGGTGCGGCACGCATCTTACGAGGGTTGAGGACAAGTGTAAAGATGCGCTGCTCCGATACAGAACCGAGCGCGGTAGCGCCGGGTCCTAAAGGCCGCTTTAACATGAGAACATGCGGTAAGCTGCTCCAGTAACCTTTAGGATCCGGCGCTACCCCGCTCGGTTCTGTAAGACTGGTCGCCGTGTTTGCTTGCGCGCGTAAACGGTTCTAAAATCTCAACTGAAGATTGATAGACAGCTTTCGGGGGAGCCCCGCTCTTTGAGACGGGGCTGAGAGTCCTGGCTCATTGCCAATTGGCAATTGCCGAATGCCGATTTACTGAAACAAGGATTTCAATCGGCAATTAAAGGGAGACCCCTTGAACCTGATACGGTTAATACCGTCGAAGGGAGAAACAGCCAGTAATGACCGTTCCATCCTTTTGATCTGATGGAGCGGTTTTGTTTTGCCGGACGTTTTTCAGGTTGCCGAGGAGGAGACGATTCACGAAACACACGAAACGACTCGAACCAGGTTCTATTCGTGTTGCTTAGTGTGATTTCGTGGATCGTTCATGGTTTTTAACTTAGTTAGCAAAGGACCCGGAATGAGCGCCGCAATAAAACCAACCAGCATCGAGGACACTCAACTTCCAAACTCGCTCCGCATCTACGTCGACGGGAAACAACCCGGTGTGCGGGTGCCGTTTCGCGAAATCGCGCAAAGCCAGACACGCAACTTCAACGGTGCATTGGAAGAAAACCCGCCGGTGCGTGTTTACGACACGAGTGGGCCATATGGCGATCCTTCGGTAGATTGCGAAGTGCGCGAAGGTCTGCCAAGCCTGCGCGCTGAATGGATTCGTGGGCGCGGCGATGTTGAGTCGTATGAAGGGCGCGAGATCCAACCCATTGATGACGGCTACCTCACCTTCGACGCCGCCAGCCGCGCGCGCCAAAAAGAGAAAGGCCGGTTAGAGGACTTTCCTTTTCTGGGTCGCTCGCCACTTCGCGCGAAATCGGGTCGATGCGTGACGCAAATGCACTATGCGCGCCAGGGCATCATCACGCCCGAAATGGAATTCATCGCCATCCGCGAAAACCTCGGCCGCGCATGTCCGGCACACCTTAATTTGCCGACCGCCAGACCAGAAGCGCCACGCGATTCGCTGCAACACCAACACCGCGGCCAATCCTTCGGCGCCTCGATCCCTGAATACGTCACACCGGAATTCGTACGCGACGAGGTTGCGCGTGGCCGGGCAATCATCCCTGCAAACATCAATCACCCCGAGTCGGAACCAATGATCATCGGCCGCAACTTTTTGGTGAAGATCAACGCAAACATCGGCAATTCTGCCGTGTTGTCGTCTATCGACGACGAAGTAGAGAAGATGCGCTGGTCCATTCGTTGCGGCTCAGACACGGTGATGGATCTTTCCACCGGCAAAAATATCCACGCCACACGTGAGTGGATTCTGCGCAACTCGCCAGTTCCCATCGGCACCGTGCCCATCTACCAGGCACTGGAAAAGGTCGGCGGCAAGGCTGAAGAACTTACCTGGGAAATCTTCCGCGACACGTTGATTGAACAAGCCGAACAGGGCGTCGACTACTTCACGATCCACGCAGGCGTGCGCCTGCCATACATTCCGTTAACCGCAAAACGCACGACCGGAATCGTAAGCCGGGGCGGATCGATCATGGCGAAGTGGTGCCTGGCCCATCATGAGGAGAGTTTTCTTTACACGCGCTTCCGGGAGATCTGCGAAATCATGGCCGCCTACGACGTTTCCTTTTCGCTCGGCGACGGCCTGCGGCCCGGCTCCATTGCGGACGCTAACGACGAAGCGCAGTTTGCTGAGTTGGAAACACTCGGTGAATTGACGGGCATCGCCTGGGAGTATGACTGCCAGGTAATGATCGAAGGCCCCGGCCACGTACCCATGCATTTGATCAAAGAGAACATGGACAAGCAGCTCGAGGTTTGTAAGGAAGCTCCGTTCTACACGCTTGGTCCATTAACAACAGACATCGCGCCCGGCTACGATCACATTACTTCGGCAATTGGCGCGGCGATGATTGGCTGGTTTGGCACCGCGATGCTTTGTTACGTCACACCGAAAGAGCATCTCGGCCTGCCTAACAAGAAAGACGTAAAGGACGGCGTCATCGCCTACAAACTCGCCGCCCACGCCGCCGACCTCGCCAAAGGCCATCCGGGCGCGCAGTTTCGCGACAACGCGTTATCAAAGGCCCGCTTCGAATTCCGCTGGGAAGATCAGTTCAACCTTTCGCTCGACCCTGAAGTTGCGCGCGAGTATCACGACGAGACGCTGCCCCAGGAGGGCGCCAAGCTGGCCCACTTCTGTTCCATGTGCGGCCCACACTTCTGCTCCATGAAGATTACTCAGGACGTCCGCAAGTACGCGGCGCAGAAGGAAATTGACGAACAGGCGGCGTTAGGCGTTGGGATGAAAGAGAAGGCGGAAGAGTTTGTGGCAAGTGGCGGAGAGATTTATCAGTAGATCACACAAAAACATTCTGAGGAGATAAAGTCGATCACTCAGGCGACCGCTTACATCTATCGCAAGCAAAGGAAGATGCAACAGGAGCGCGTGTTCGATAATGGAGAACTAAAGAATCAGATTGAACGTGTCGTTAATTTTAGGGATTTCTCAATTGACATCGAGTCCCGCGGTGATTCTTGGTGACATTCTTTCTTCGACCGAAAAGGCGAAGCGTAGCGCCTTGTTCCAACGTAACTTGGTATTTAAGAATTGAGATTCGGAGGATAACCAGATGCTCGCCC
>JBGTCM010000280.1:0-5470 GCA_041748795.1 Pyrinomonadaceae bacterium | reverse complement strand
ACATGATCGCGCGGGATTTGGCGGTGCGATCTGCGCGACGGGAGTCACGGTGCTCTTTTGTGTCTGGTGTGGGAAGCCTTCGAAGAGCTTGTGGCAGGTGCTGATGTTTTCAGGACTCGTAGGATTCGCGGCGGCTATCGGCGTGCATCCAGCGGTGGGTTACACGGATCTCTTTCACCTGGCTCCGGCGATCCTTGGCGCATTGATATTTCTTGTTGGGCTAGTGCTTTGTTACCGGCCGATGCACTCGTGTGACGCTCTACAGCCAAACAATTAATCCGCAGATTACACCGATTACGCAGTTGGGAACGAAACAGCATCAATCTGTGTAATCGGCGTAATCTGCGGATGTTCTTGCTTGTATAGACATTACATCTGGCGTTTGATGATTACGCTGGCGAGGCGGTCGGCGACGAGCGGGTCGATGGTTTTTAGCTTCTGCTGTTGCTCCATCGCTTTGGCGGTGTTGCCGAGCATGAGGTTGCTGATTGCGTAGTTGAAATAATAGGAAGGCTCGCGTGGTGAGAGGGCAATTGCTTTTTCATGCAGCGCCAGCGCTTCTTTAGCTCTTCCGGCTTTCGAGAGCGTAACGGCCAGGCCGTCGTGGGCGAGTGCATAATCAGGATTCGCCTTGATCAGATTCTTAAATACAAATTCCGAATAACGAAAGTTACGCATCCGATCGTAGGTCACTGCCTGGTTGTATTTCGCTTTCAACAGTTTCGGGTCCAAACCCACCGCTTTATTGAAAGCCTCGATCGCGCGTGGAAACTGTTTCAACTCGCCCAGTGCTTCACCAAGTCCGTTATAGGCTTCTGCATAGTTTGGACTGAGGGTTACAGCTCGTTGAAATGCCGCTTCAGCATTTCCAAACTTTCCCTGGGCCATATTGACGTTGCCAATCAACAAACTTGCCACCGCTGCCGTGCGTGGTTGGTTTGCCGATAACGAAATCACACGGTTGTACCTGGCAATCGCTTCGTCAAAGCGACGAGCATCAAATGCTGCCTGGCCGTCAGCGAGCAGCTTGTTTATATCGTTGGTTGCAAGCGGGTTATTGATTGGGGCCTTTACCAGCGTAGTCGCGGGACTCTTCGCCGGCGTTCTCACGACGCTTTGGGCCGGCTTTTGGCCCATCGCCACACAAGCACTACCCGCGACCAGACACAGAGCGACTGCTCGCAGCCCGGCCAACATTGTTGTCGCTTTTGTTCTTGCTTGTCTCGAAGAGTCCATGATAAAAGAATGCCCCTTTTCAAATAAACGGGTAATCAACAGAAAAATTGGAAGGACGTGCGGATTCCTATTTTTCTTATCACCACACGGTTCTGTAAGTATTTCGCCCCAGCGCGTCTGTCGCGCCTGGGACCCAGGTGATGGGAAATCATCAAGGAGGACTACCGCCCATGCGTAAGCTATTTGTGCTGTTCGCGATCATCCTTGCCTGTGCTCCGGCTGGATTCGCGCAGAGCGACTATTCCAATTGGGAGTTTTTCATCGGTTACGCTCACGAGCGTGCCATCAATGGAGGCGACCGCCTGGATGCCCAGGGACGTGCTATCAACGCCAACGGCACCACGTCGCGTGTCGACTTTCAAAATAAACGCATCCCGCATCACGGCGTGACTGGTGAAGTCGTGGCGAATGTACATAAGAACGTTGGGCTGGTAGGAAACTTCAGCGCAACCTTCGCCAACAGCGACTTCGAAGACCGTCTCAGCGGCCGTGTGTTCAACGCTCGCATCGCCAGATACACACTGCTTTTCGGTCCGCGCGTTAACTGGCGTAATTCGTCGCCCTTGATTCCGTATGCGCACGCGCTGTTTGGCGCCGTGCGTTACAACGCTGATTTCAAGAACAACGATTTTACGTGTCCTGACACTAACGAGACTGCGTTTGCGATGGCTTTAGGAGCCGGTCTCGACATCAGGGCCAGCGACCGAATCGACATTCGCCCGATCCAGGTTGATTATCTTCCGGTCTTCTTTGATAACCGCCGGGAAGACGGCATTCGGTTTTCCGCGGGCGTGAAGATCAAGAACTAGTTGAGCTTCAGCGTCTGTCGCTGATCGAAGAAATCGGACCAGGCATTGCCCTTCTTTTTGAGCAGGGCGGGAACGTTTCTGACTGTGAAGTCGGAAATCTTCACGCCCTGCTCAATCTGTTTCCACGTCAGAGGCATTGAGACAGTGCCCTTCGGTTTCGCCCGTGCTGTAAACACTGACGCCAAACTCTTACCCCGCGCATTCTGCATCCAGTCAACGTAAACCTGTTCCTTCTTTCGCTTGACGATCATGCGTTCGACCGTTGCGATCTTCGGCACACGCTGCGCGATCTCTTCCGCGAGCAGACGCGAAAACTCCGCAACCTTCTCGTATTCATTCGTAGGTTTTAAGGGAAGGTAGATGTGTATACCTGAGGAACCAGACGTTTTCACAAAGGAACTGAGACCAATTTCATCACACACTTTCTTTCCGGTGAGCGCGACCTGCAACACGTTTTCCCATGGCGCCTGTTTGGGATCCAGGTCGATAGCAACCCAGTCAGGCTTGTCGAGTTTGCTGATCGCGGAATGCCACGGGTGTTGTTCAATCGATCCGAGGTTAACGAAGTGCAGCAGGGAAGCGGTGGTAGTGTAAACGGCGTAGTCGATCTCGCGACCTTCCTTGTTGGTCAGCCTCTTTGTCTTAATAAAAGCCGGCGCACTCTCCAGGTCCTGTTGAAAAAACATGGGAGCATTGATTCCACGCGGCCAGCGCTGGAGAATCGCCGGACGGTTTTTAAGGAAAGGCATGATCTGAGAACTAACGGCGAGGTAGTAACTAAGCAACTCAAACTTTGTGATCTTCTCGTCGGGCCAATAGACGCGTTCGAGGCTGGTGAGCGAAACGCGCTCGCCATCGACTGCCACCGTCAGATCTCCTTTTGGGTTTCTGAGAGCAAGAAATTCATCGACAGTGATGGCGGGAGCGGACGACGCACGTGTGCGTTTAACTGCGTGCTTCTTTGGTTGAGTTGTTTTCCGCGTTGCCATGCTTCGTTCAAACCCTGTCCAAAGTCCAAAGTCCAAAGTCGAAAGCCTCGAGCGGGTAGTTTAGAGGTCAAGCTTAAGCTTGCGTCGCCTCAAACCAGCAGCAATCTGAAAACCAAACTCTGAACTGCGCGCCCGGACTTTTGACTTTGGACATTGGACTTTGGACAAAACATTATCGCCTGCTCCTAGTTTTCGTAACCATTAGGGTGCGCTAGCATCCAGCGCCACGCCGATTCCATGATCAGGCGCAGGTCTTGAAATTCAGGTTTCCAGCCCAGCTCGCTTTTTATCTTGTCTGAAGCAGCGATGAGGGTTGCCGGATCCCCCGCTCGTCTTGGTCCAACCCGGGCTGGAATCTCTTTTCCCGTTACCCGTCGCGCCGTTTCCAATACCTGATTCACGCTATAGCCATCGCCACCGCAACCCAGATTATAAATGCGGCTGCCTTCATCAAGGACAGTGAGGGCCAGAATGTGCGCGCGCGCGAGATCGATGACGTGGATGTAGTCGCGCACGCAAGTGCCATCGGGAGTCGGGTAATCGTCTCCATAAACTTCCACCGCCGCGCGAGTACCCGCAGCTGCCTGAAGGGCAATCGGGATCAAATGCGATTCGGGATCGTGATCCTCGCCGAAGTTTTCGCTGGCGCCGGCGGCGTTGAAATAGCGCAGTGACGCGTAACGGAGCCCGTAAGCTTCGTCGTGCCATCGCATTGCCTGTTCGAAAGCGAGTTTAGTTTCGCCGTAGGGGTTGGTAGGTTTTGTCGGAGCGCTTTCTGCTATCGGCTGCTGCTCAGGTTGACCGTAGGTGGCGGCGGTGGATGAGAAAACAATTCGATTCACACCCGCCGCTTTCATGGCCGCGAGCAGCGTAAGACCATTCACCAAATTGTTTGCATAGTACTTCGCAGGATCGACGCACGACTCACCGACCAAAGAGTCGGCTGCCATGTGAATCACGGCTTCGATTCTATTATTGGAGAGAGTGTCTCTTAAGGTTGAGGCGTCAGTCAGCTCGGCATGGACAAACGAAGCTGCGGGTGTGACGGCTGAGCGATGTCCTTTAGATAGATTGTCGTAAACGACGGCTTCGTGGCCGTCCTTGATGAGTTCTTCAGTGAGGACACTGCCAATATAACCCGCACCACCTGTCACCAATATTTTCATTGTTCCGAAGAGAGTCTGTGCGCTTAGGTATGGGCCATCTTCGGTTGAGCAGCATCTGCATTCGCAGGGGTCGTACCCGAGGGAACGTAGTAGAGAATTCGATTGCAGTTATCGCAGGTAACAACTTCGTCGCCGCGGCGCACCTGGGCCATAGCCTGAGGTCTCAGTGACATGAAGCATGCCATGCAAGCGCCGTTACGGGCTTCAGCAACCGCCACGCCATCGCGAATGCGCGCGCTGATGCGATTATAGAGGGCACCCATTGGCTTGGGCAGGATTGCCAACAAGCGCTCACGTTCGGTGCGGTCTTTCGCCAGCTTCTCGGCCTGCAAACGCGTCTCTTCATCGAACGCCTGCAAGCGTACATCTCGATCGGAATTCAAAGAGGCAATCTCTTCGGCGCGTTCATCGAGGGAACCTTGCGCCGTTTCGAGTACCTCCATCTGTTCGAGGATTTGGGTTTCAAGGCCGGAAATCTGTTTCCGGGCTGCATCGGCTTCGCGTATGGCCGCTGTGTACTCATCCTGTCTTTTGGAGGACATCAAGTTGCGGTCGGCGCGTTCGACTCTGACGCGTTGCTCGGAAACTTCCGTTTCGAGGCGCGTCCGCGTGTGTCGTGCTTCATCCCTGGAATTTTCAAGGGCCCTAATTTCAAAGGCGCGCTGATCGAACTCTTTTTCGATCTCGGCGCGCCTTTCGGGTATCGCTTCCAGTTCTTCTTGTAGTTTTCTTATGCTTGTATCCAGTTTTTGTAGAGCGACTAGTTGCTGTATTTCCGCTTTCACTCTATAGCTCTCCTTAAAAGATCAGGTCGGGTTTTATGTGAATCAAGGCAATCATCAACGGGGATTATCAGGTATCCTTACCCCTGTTCGCAAGTCAGCACTCTTCCGTTTTCGTTTAGAGTGCGGACTTGTCCGCGTCGGCACGGGCACACGTGCCCTATCTAAACGGGAGAGTGACTAAACGACGCAAGCCAAGGCTTGGCCTCCAGGCGACCAGCTCACTACTTCAAATCGCCAAAAAGATGCTGGAGCAGGGCGGCGACCGTGATCGCGGCTGTTTCCGCCCGGAGAGTGCGGCCACCGAGCGTAATAATCCGCCAGCCACTTTCCCTGGCCAACGTGATTTCCTGATCCGTCCAGCCGCCCTCAGAGCCCACGAGGGCAGTAAGCGAAAAAGGCGATTCCACGCGAACTTCTGCCAGCGCTTGACCGTCGCGTTCCGAAAACATGATTGCGCTACTTGAACCGGTTTCACGGACCATCGA
>JBGTCM010000279.1:0-9174 GCA_041748795.1 Pyrinomonadaceae bacterium | reverse complement strand
AATCTGATGCGCCAAACCGCCGTCACAGGTGTGCTCGCTGTAGGCATGCTGATGGTGATTGTCACCGGTCAAATCGATCTCTCAGTCGGTTCCGTGGTGGGGCTCGCGGGTGGCATTGCGGCGATCGCTCAAGGGTGGTTGGGATGGGGATTGGTGCCTTCGATTACCGCGGGGATTGCGGTTGCTCTCGTTATAGGAGCAGTTCACGGCGGCCTGATTGCTTACATAAACATTCCGGCATTCATTGTCACGTTGGGAGGCCTGCTCGCCTGGCGAGGGGTAATACTCGGCTTGAGTAGAGGAGAGACGATCCCAATCAGGCTGCCGGCGTTTAAGGCAATCGGGCAGGACTATGTTGGTCCAATGGTGGGTTGGGTGATTGCGGCGACCGCAGTTGCTGCAATAGTGTGGCTTAATTTATCGCGTAACCGTGCTCGAAAACGTCACGGCATGGAAGTGCCCGGCCTTGGCATCTTGTTATTGCGCATACTTGCTCCTGCACTCGCCGTCGTAGGTTTCATCTACATGATGAATGCCTATGAGATCGGCCCCGGACGTTATGCGGGGATTCCCATTCCGGTAATAATCTTTTTAGCGATCGCACTTGCCGGAGCGTTTCTGACGCAGAACACAACCTTTGGCCGTTATCTCTACGCCATTGGCGGAAACCCTGATGCGGCGCGCCTTTCGGGTATCAATATTCGCGGCCATCTTCTGGCGGTGTTCTGCATCATGGGCGCGCTTTCGGGTGTGGCGGCAATAATCTATACAGCGCGCGTTGGCAGCGCATCGCCTGACGCCGGCCAGTTACTCGAGCTCGACGCGATCGCCGCATGCGTAATTGGTGGCACGAGCCTGATGGGCGGACGCGGTACAGTGTTCGGTGCTGTTTTGGGTGCGCTGATCATGGCGAGTTTGGATAACGGAATGTCGCTAAAGAACGTTGAGCCTTATCTGCAGAACATTATCAAAGGAGCGATCCTGGTGGCTGCGGTAGGTCTCGATATGGCGGGCCGAAAGCGAGGTTGAATTTAAATCCGGCCAATCACTTTATAAATTACGCCGATTGTCGTTGAACTTGCATTCGGCCACGTGACGCCAAACTTTGGTTTTAGCTCCGTAGGAGCCAAATGTTTATAGCGGCGTGGCATAGATAATTCTTCGCTCCGTAGGAGCGAGATGTAAAAACGAGGTCAACATATCGCTCCTACGGAGCTGAAAATTTAGTGGGTAATTTTGCTATAAACATTTGGCTCCTACGGAGCACGGCGAATCTTCGAATTCAATCCATTCTCGGGTTACTACTATAGCCAAGAAGACAACGTGTCCCGTCCTCTAATCATGATCGTCATGTTATCAGCCTGCTCACCTTTGTTCGGGCAAGCAACCAACCGTGTGGCGCCGGGTGCGCCGGGAAGCGATGCTCACTGGCCCAGCGCAGCCAAAAATGGTTTCGGCACCTCGAACACGATCGCCTCAAAGGTTTGGTTCACACTTAACAACGGCGTGATGACCGAGGCTTTTTACCCGCGGCTTGATGTTCCCAATTCGCAAACACTCCAGCTGATCGTTTGCGATAGGCGAGGATGTCAGACCGAAGCGGAAGATATGGACCACGAAATGCGAGTCCTTGATTCGCGGTCGCTTTCGTTTCAGCAGATCAATAAGTCCCGGGACAATTCCGTCCGCATCACCAAGACGTACGCGACGGATCCTGAACGCGCCACAATTCTAATTCAGGTAGACATTGCTTCCACCGAAGGGCGCGATGCTTATGTCTACTACGACCCATCGCTCAATAATAGCGGTATGCATGACACCGGCTGGTCGAGCGCCGCTGGTTTGTTGTCAGTTGACGGAAACGTGGCCTCGGCGCTGCTCGCAAGCAGTGGTTTTGCGGAAATGACCAACGGCTTTCTGGGCGCCGGCGATGGCTTGACTCAGCTGAAACGCACTGGCGGCATCGCGACCAAATACGACCGTGCTGAAAACGGGAACGTTGTACAAATCGCCCGGCTTGGCCCACAAAGAAGCTTCACACTCGCGCTTGGATTTGGAGCCAGCTCCGAGCAAGCACTCTCGAACGCAAGGGCTTCGCTTGTCAAAGGGTTCAACCGAGTGCGCCGCGAATACGACGTCGGATGGCATGGCTACCTCCGCTCCTTGCAGCGCGTCGCGCCTGCGTATGAACGGCAATTCAACATGTCTGCTATGGTCTTAAAGAGCCTGGAAGACAAAACCTTCCGTGGAGCGATGGCAGCTTCACCTTCGATTCCATGGGGTGGTGGACCAAATGCTAATGAGGCAACGGTCAGTGGCTATCATGCTGTTTGGTCGCGCGACCTTTACCATGTTAGTACCGCCTTTCTGGCCATGGGAGATCGGGCGACAGCGAATCGCGCCCTGGATTATCTCTTCACAGTGCAACAGAAGTCGGATGGTAGTTTCCCGCAAAACTCCTGGATTGATGGCCGGCCGATTGGCGGCGGACTACAGATGGACCAGGTGGCGTTTCCGCTGTTACTCGCTTATCAACTCAATCGCAACGATCGGCGCACCTGGCTGAAACATATCAAGCCCGCGGCCGATTTCATTGTTCGAACCGGCCCTTCCACTGAACAGGAGCGTTGGGAAGAGGAGGCGGGGTTTTCGCCAGCGACCATTGCAGCGCAGATCGCCGGGCTTGTGTGTGCAGCACATATTGCGCGTTTGAATGGCGATACCAATTCGGCTTCGGTCTATCTTGGTAAAGCAGATGAATGGGCTCGCAACATCGAGCGCTGGACCGTTACCAGCACCGGCCCCCATGCGAAAGGGAAGTATTACCTGCGTATAACTCAAGGCGATCCAAACGCGCCGGCTAAGCTCGAGATAAACAGCGGCGGCGGTGTTTATGACCAGAGAGAAATAGTCGATGCGGGTTTCCTTGAATTGGTCCGCCTGGGAATTAAGAACGCGCAAGACCCTGCAATCGAAAGTTCACTAAGAGTGGTGGACCAATTGATTAAGGTCGACGCGCCCAACGGCGCAGGGTGGTATCGCTACAATCACGATGCATACGGGGAGCGCCCGAACGGTGCACCTTATGACGCCCGCAGCGGCAAAGGGAGACTCTGGACATTGCTGACCGGTGAGATGGGTGAATACGAGTTGGCCAGAGGAAACGTAAGCAGCGCGCGCAGCCGCCTTAACGCCATGATGGAGTTTGCAAACGATGGGCTTATGATTCCCGAACAGGTTTGGGACCAACGTGAATCCCCTGGGCCGGAGCTTCGCTTTGGCGAAGGCACCGGCTCCGCGACTCCTTTGGCCTGGTCCATGGCGCAGTTTATCCGACTTGCTTTGAATGTTCGCGCGAAGCGGAATCTGGAAACGCCGGCAATCGTGCGCAATCGTTATGCTCGAATCCCATCAGGGTACTAATGTCTGAGAAGCACGAAAACATAGGCCTCGTGTTCGGCGCTGATCTCGGCGGAACACACCTTCGCGCCGCCGCGATAGATGAAAAGGGGCATATCTATGCTCGGGTTAAGAAACCGACTCCGCAATCCCCCAGCCCAAACGAAATAGTTCGCGCTCTCGTGGAAGCTGCGCATGAATGTGCAGAGCAGACCGGCGACCGTGGAATCATTCGCGCGATCTCGGTAGCAGTACCGGGCACAGTCGATGTGGATGAAGGCGTGGTAGTAAAGGCCCCGAACGTTCCCTGCCTGGACGGATTTCGCCTTGCGGCCGCATTGGAAAGCGAACTTGACCTGCCGGCGATCATTGAGAACGACGCGAACGCCGCGGCTGTCGGGGAGATGTGGCAGGGCGCGGCACGCGGCGTCAGCACGATTATCTGCATAACGCTGGGGACCGGATTGGGTGGTGGGATTATTCTCGACGGGAAGTTGTGGCGTGGCGTTGACAATTCAGCCGCCGAGATAGGACACATGGGTGTCGATCCTTTCGGCGGCGTTGCGTGCGCGTGTGGCAGCCGCGGCTGCCTGGAGGTTTACGCATCAGCAACGGCGATCGTGCGCATGACGCGTGAAGCGCGGCCGCGCTATCCGCATTCTGTCCTTCATACGAGTGAAGACTTGACGGCGGAGAAGGTTTATCGCGCCGGCATCGAGGGCGATGAACTTGCGGTGGAGGTGTTTCGTCGCATGGGTGTCTATCTCGGGATTGGTCTGGCAAACATGATCAATATCCTGAACCCCGAAATGATTGTTATTGGAGGTGGGGTTGTTAACGGCTGGGACTTGTTTGCGAAACACGCTCTACAACAGGTCGCTGAGCGCGCTTTCCCGCTGCCGGCGGCGCGCGTAAAGATCAAGCGCGGTGAATGCGGCGACGATGCCGGACTGCTCGGCGCCGCAAGGTTAGCGTTTACAAGGTCAGCGTGAGCAACGGGCTTTAGAGTACAACAGGCATATAGAGTACAAGCTCTAGCTTGCGTCCTGGGTTTAAAACCAGCTGAGGTTTAAGAAGGAGCTGCAGTACAGGGTCGCGATGCCGGCAGCCTGAAGGCTGTACTCTGAACACCTGTTGAATCAACTATGCGCATACTTTTTCTGGCCATAATTCTTTTGCTCCTGAGTGCTCCGCCAGTTCTTTCTCAGGACATCACTGGGCTCGAAAAAATCGGTCCCGTCAGTAACTTCGTCAAAACCGAACGTGGTGTCACATTCAACTGCCGCGACAACTCCCAGGTTCAACTATCTGTCCTGGCCGCGGATCTGGTTCGAGTGCGCGTCTCATTTGCCGAACCCATTCCTGCTAAAGACCACTCGTGGGCCATCGCTAAGGAGACCTGGGACGCGGTGCGTTGGAGCGTTTCGGAAACTGCCGACGCCGTTGTCCTTACTACAGATGAAGTCGAAGTCGTAGTACGTCGCTCGCCTTTGCTGATCGAGTTTCGTGACGCAAAAACACATGCACCTATTAACTCCGACCAGCAGCCAATGGCTTATGACGCCAAGGGACTGCTGAAAGAGATGATGTTTGATCCAAACGCGGGACGATTTGTCGCGGTATCGAAGAAGCTTGGTTTCGATGAACACTTCTACGGGCTTGGCGAAAAGGCCGCCCGGCTCGATAAGCGACGAAACTCCTTTATCAACTGGAACTCCGATACTCCGGGCTACACCGAGGGCAAGGATCCGATTTACCAAACGATACCGTTCTACCTCGGGCTCCGCAGCGGCAACGCCTACGGCATCTTTTTTGACAACAGCTATCGCAGCTATTTTGATTTTGGCAAATCATCGCAGCAGCGGGCGTGGTTCGGCGCCGAGGGCGGGGAACTGAACTACTACTTTTTCTACGGGCCTTCCATCAAGAAAATTCTCGGCCGCTACTCCGACCTTACCGGCCACATGCCTATGCCGCCCTTGTGGGCACTCGGCAACCAGCAAAGCCGTTGGAGTTATTACCCGGATACGATGGTTGAAGAGGTTGTGCGGCAGTACCGCCAACGTGACCTCCCCCTTGATGTGGTCCACCTGGACATCGACTACATGCAGGGCTATCGAGTGTTTACGTGGGACACCAGTCGATTCCCAACCCCCAAGGCGTTGGCGGATAAACTCGGGAGACAGGGAGTTAAGTTAGTCACGATCGTTGATCCAGGTGTTAAGCATCAACCTGTTTCAAAGAGTACTGCGCGGGTGACTTCTATGACTCCGGAGCTCGAACCTCAGGATCAGCGCTATTACGTCTTCGATCAGGGGGTGGAGCGAAAATACTTTCAGCACCGGAAGAACGGCGATCTCTTTGTTCCCAGAGTCTGGCCCGGTGACAGCGTGTTCGTCGATTACACTTTGCCCGACGCACGCGCGTGGTGGGGCGAATTGCATCGCGCATATATGGACCATGGAGTCGCCGGAATTTGGACCGACATGAACGAACCGGCCGACTTCGTAGATCAGACCGGTAAAAACCAGATCGACGTAGTAAGTTACGACGAAGGCGAGAAGTCGACCCACGCAAAAAACCGCAACGTGTTTGCCTTGCTGATGGCGCGTGCAACCTACGAAGGCCTCCAGAAGCTTCGCCCGGACAGTCGTCCTTATGTCATCACGCGCGCTGCCTATGCCGGTATTCAGCGTTACTCAACCATGTGGACCGGCGACACCACAAGCACGTGGGAAACACTACAGCTCAGTATTCCAATGTTTACTTCGCTTGGGCTGTCAGGCGAGCCTTTTGTCGGCAGCGACGTCGGCGGATTTATTGGACGCGGCAACGGCGAACTGCTGACTCGTTCCTATCAAGTGAGTTTCCTCGCACCCTTCTGCCGCAATCATAAAGCGATTGATGGTTACGATCAGGAGCCCTGGCGCTTTGGAAAACACTACGAAGACATTATTCGCAAATACCTGAAGCTGCGGTATCAGTTGTTGCCGTTTCTCTATACGACTCTTGAGGAAGCTCACCGGACCGGGGTGCCACTATTTAGACCGCTCCTGCTTAACTACCAGGACGATCCCAACACCTACAATCTCGATGATCAATTCATGATCGGAAGCGATTTACTGGTAGCGCCGGTAATGAAACCGGATCTGAACCGGCGTTTGGTCTACTTGCCGAAGGGTGTCTGGTATGACTACTGGACCAACAGGAAGTTTGAAGGACCGACGACGATCACCGTCGACGCGCCTTTGGAGACCGTGCCGATGTTTGTGCGCGGAGGCGCCATTATTCCCAGCGGACCGGCAATGAATTATGTCGGAGAAAAACCAGTCGATCCGATCACGTTCAGCGTCTATCCAGACAGTAACGGTTCCGCGTCAACGTCACTCTATGAAGACGACGGTGTCAGCCCGGCGTATAAGCAGGAACGTTTTCGGCGCACGAGCATCAACGTTATGCGGGCTGCAACTGGCTACAGCCTATCGCTCAGTTCTCCTTCCGGCTCTTACAATCCGGGCCCACGTAAATTCAGCTTTGTAATTAAAGGTGAGGGAAGAGCCCCGAGGGTTTTAACGGTCGCTGACGATGGGACATCGCGCAAGTTGCCGATCAGATAGGGACCGTTTTCGCTGCCACGAAAAGCTTTCCGTTTAGTTCGGGCACTTGTGCCCGCCGGCGAGCGGACAAGTCCGCACTCTAAACGGACGACGTACAACATGCCGTTTAGTTCGGGCATTTATGCCCGCGGGGGCGGACAAGTCCGGCTCTAAACGAACAATTAACACAAAAGACCTCTTGAGCACCCACGTTCAACTCAAACGACAAATCGGACTCCGGACCGCGACTGCCCTGGTTGTTGGTGAAGTAATTGCGGTTGGGATTTTCCTGACGCCCGCGGGCATGGCGAAATCTCTAGGCTCGCCGTTCTGGTTGCTGGTTGTATGGATCGTCATGGGAGCGATGGCAGCAGCCGGCGCACTTTGTTACGGCGAACTGGCAGCTCGTTATCCCGAGGCGGGCGGCGGTTATGTTTACTTGCGGGAAGCCTATGGTCGACCGCTGGCATTCCTGTACGGCTGGATGGCGTTGCTGGTGATGGATCCCGGCCTAACCGCAGCGCTGGGAGTCGGTTTGGCAAGTTACGCAGGTTACAGCTTCGGGCTTGCGGCAGTGGCCATCAAGCTGACCGCTATTGCCGTTATCGTTTTCCTGGCAGTCGTTAACGTTCTGGGCGTTCGTCTGGGTGGCGGCTTGCTGCGCTGGCTCACCTTCGTCAAGTTGGCCTTACTGCTTTTTCTTATTCTCTGGGCGATTATTTTTAGACTCGGTGACTGGTCAAATTTCACCCCGTTCATCTCGCAGCGAGCAGGCTCGACACCTTTGCTGGGAGCTTTAGCCGGCGGGATGGTGGCGGCGTTCTTTTCGTTTGGCGGTTGGTGGGACGTTACAAAACTTGGTGGCGAAGTACGCGAACCCGAAAGAACACTGCCGAAGGCGTTGATCTATGGCGTCGCCATCGTCACGCTCGTTTATGTGTTAACCAGTGCGGTGTTTTTCTATCTTGTGCCGCTTGAGACCGTGACTTCGGGTGAAACGTTTGCCGCGCAGGCAGGGGAAGTATTGTTTGGGAAGGCCGGCGCGCAGGTGTTTTCAGGGATTGTGATCGTAGCCATCCTTGGGAGCCTTGCGGCGCTGATTATGTCAGGCCCACGCGTTTATTTCGCCATGGCCCGCGACGGGTTATTCTTTCCCGCCGCGGCATCTCTTCATCCTCGATTCGGCACGCCTGCTCGTGCCATCGCATTGCAGGCGTTGCTCGCTTCAATTCTGGTAGCACTGGGCAGCTTTAATCAGATCATCGGCTACTTCATTTTCGTGGTTGTGATTTTTATTGCGTTAACGGTTGCGGGGCTCTTCCTGTTGCGACGCAAGAGTTCAACAAACCCTGGTTATCTGACACCCGGATACCCAGTCACACCGATCGTCTTCCTGTTGCTTGTCGCAGTGCTGCTGGTTCTTCTTGGTAGCAGCAATCCTAAACAATCGCTGCTGGGAGTTGGTGTGGTAGCTCTCGGCGTTCCGGTATACTACTTTTTCTTTCGTCGTCGACATCGCTGACGCGGGCGCGCAGTTCAGGGTTCAACCTTCAGGTTGCGTCTTTCGCAGCGACACAAGCTAAAGCTTGAACTCTGAACTACGCGTCCTGGCGGTCGGGCTATTGCCAGGAGAGGAAATCATTCTCATGACATGGATTAAAACAATTCCGCTTGCCGAAGCTGATGAAAAACTCCGCCACGCGATCGAAGCGCAGAAGGAGCTATACCCCATTGAATACGCGGAGCCCATTCATCCCACGCCAGACGGCCAAACGTCAGGCATCGTTGCCTCTCATAGTTTGATCCCCGAAGCGCTCCACCATGCGTTCGCCACGTTTGGCGCGTTGATGTCGCCCGATTTACCACTCACCAGACGACAACACGAGATGATTACCACGGTAGTTTCGGTCGCCAACCGGTGCCACTATTGAATCGAATCTCACGCAGAGTTTCTGCGTCGCGTGACATTGGATGACGGTTTGGTAAAGGCGCTTCAGGACGACTACCGGACCGCACCTATCTCAGAACAGGACCGGGTGATGCTCGACTTTGTTAACCAGTTGACTCGAGATGCCACGCTTATCAGTAGGCAGGATCACAAGCGTCTGCGCGAGGTGGGGTTTGATGATCAGGGCATTCTCCAAATCACACTTATTGCATCGTGGTTTAACTACATCAA